>NZ_JAEUOI010000036.1 GCF_016790145.1 Propionivibrio sp.
CGATGGCGGCGAGATCGGTCGCGCGCAGGGGATCATCCACGACAAGGCGCTGACCGATCTTGACGCCTGTGCCTACCACGAGTACAAGCCGCGTGCCATGTAGGCCGTGCTTGAGTCGTGTGAGCGCCTGTGCGCCGCCTACCAGTGCGTGATCGTCGAAGGCGCCGGCAGCCCGGCCGAGATCAACCTGCGCGCGCGCGATATCGCGCTGCTCGAATCCGGGCTGCGCTGGCTCGAGGAACGCACCGGCAAGCCGGTTCTCGGCGTCTTGCCCGACCTGCACGGCCTGTATCTGGACGCCGAGGAGGGGACTGTTCGACTACGAAACGACGCTGGGCGCGGAAAAGACGCTGGAGAACGTGAGCGGCACTTTGCTGTTGCCCGGCGGGTCGGAAAAGGCGCCACGCATCACCGGTTACCGCATCCACAGGGGCGTGACGCGCGGCGCGGCACTGGAGCATCCAGCAACCCTGCTTGATGGCGCACTGGAGGGCGCGCTTTCCAAAGACGGCCAGATCATGGCAAGCTACTGCCACGGGCTGTTCGATGCGCCGCAAGTACTGTCGGCGCTGCTCGAATGGGCGGAGCACAAGCCGGGCTGTCACTTCGACCCCGACGAGCGTCGTCAGCGCGACCTTGACCGGCTGGCCGAAGGTCTGCCGCTAGCGCGCTAGCATAGCGGCTTCAGCGCGTAACCCACAACACCCCGGATTTCTTTTTTACATTCAATGTCCCGGGAAACGTCTGACTGTCATGTCGCGCGTTCAGTAGCTCAAAATCTTTACATTGGGTTGCAGCAAATAAGCCGCAACGTCAGCCGGTTTGGCCACGCTGACCCCCTCAATCAGGTCAGGCAGTTTCCAATCGCTGTTGGGCAGGAACAGGGCACAGACTTCAACCTTGGCGCCGGCCTTCAACAGACTTTGCAGCATGTCCTTGGGGCTTACATTACGCGGCTTCAAGGGCACCGATTCCTTGTTCCTGACAGCGAGTTGGCCACCTTCGCTGCACAACAAAACCCGCACACCGGCTTTCTGCTCGACGGCCTGGGTAGCCAGAACCAGGGCCATGCCCTGCGTCTGCGGATTGCCTGAGTTGAGTGTTACGAAAAGTTCTGTCGAGGTTTCGGCGTAGCCCGGCAAGACAAAGGAATACCCCAGCACGAGAGTAATAAGCAGCTTGTTCATGATTTGATCCTGATGAAGTTAAATGCAATCCACAAATGGATTGCGAATGGGTTATTTTTTCTGAACCATACTGTAAGCACCGTCATTATTGAACTTGATATCGGCGTCGATGAAATACGCCTGTACCTCGCCCCTGAGCAGCTTTACGGTATCGTAGGCTTCGCCGGAACGTGCGCCGGTTCCACAGATAAACACAACCGGCTTGTCAGTGGGTAGCGTTCCGATTTTTTTCTCGAGGTCATTGATCGGCAAGCTCACCGCCCCTTTTATCGTACCGGCGGCAAACTCCTTGGCATCGCGCACATCGACGAGCATGATCGCCGCCGGATTTGCCTTCCAGGCCTGTTCAAACGATTCGACCGTCACCGAGCCCTTCTCCTTGCCGGCTACCAATGTCGCCGTTGCCGTTTTGCCTGCTGCCGTTCCAGTCGCCGTTGTCGCTTCCGGTGGTGCACCGTGGAGTTTTTCCCACTCGGGATAACCTTCCGGGTAAGTCAGGACACTCGTGTAGCCAAGCTTCTTCGCCTTCTCTGCCGATTTGTCGGAAAGCAGGCATTCAAGTCCGCCGCAGTAGAAAATCAACGGTGTCGCCTTGTCTGCCGGCAACTTGTCGACGTGTTTGTCGAATTCGCTATCGGAGATATTGATCGAGGTCGGGATCATGCCTTTGTCAGCAACGCGCTTGGGCCGTGCGTCGATCAGGGTGTAAGCCGCCTTGTCGTCGATCAGCTTCTTGATGTAGGCCGCTGACACCGATACCGGCGCCCCCTTGCCCACCCACTCCGGCATGCCTGCCGCATAGACCTTGATGTTCGAATAACCCAGCTTCTCGGCCTTGAATGCCGAATTGTGGCTCAGCATGCAATCGACACCGCCACAATAGAATATCAACAAGGTCGATTTGTCGGTCGGTAGCCGCTCGACCTGCTTGTCGAACTGGCTATCGGGAATGTTGATGGCACCAGGAATATGGCCCGGATCAAACTGTCTGGCAGCCGGCCGCGAGTCGATGACCAGCACGCCCTTCCTGGGCGGAATATCCACATTCGAGCGAACGAAGTCGATGTCGACCAGCGCCTTGTACCATCCCTCCCTGGCCTGAATTACCGGCGCATCGGCCGCCTGAACCAAAGCGGGGTAGAGCACCGGGAAAGCCACCAGACCGGCCGCGAAAACTGCCAGCAAACCCAATCGTTTTACGTTCATTACAATCTCCTGAAAAGTGATAGAGGGATTAACTGCAACTGGCCGGTGCCTCGCCGTCCTTGGCTCCCTTGATCAGAAACGCCTTGATGTCATCAAGCAGTTCCTGATCCGGCACCTCGGCGAATTTTTCGGCGGCCTTGTTGGCCGATTTGATGCTGGCGCGATAGCTCTTGCTCACATACTGCTTGACCGTGTCTTTGCCCTTGGCATGCTTGTCGGCCTGTATGTAGCTCGACCATTCGGCCATCGTCTTGGTGCTTGGATTGATCGAGCCGACAGGCATCGCCACATGGCATGAAGTGCATACGCTGCGGTAGTAGATGCGACCGCGCTTCCAGTCGGCATCGTAAGCGCTTGCAGAAAAGGATGCGCCGAGCAGAGTAAGCAGGACGGCGGCAGCGATGGGTTTTACGGATTTCATGATTTGGACTCCATTGCAGTTGGTTGGTATTCGTTGAGTGAATGGCTCTTCAGGTCTCATCCCAACCAGTAATCATGGCCTTGATTTGAGATGTGGGCGTATGCCCTGTTGTCACCAGATAAATGTGTGAAACGAAAAAAGCCAGCATCAGGAAGGCACCGATGGTATGGCCGATAGCCACCCATTCAAGCTGCAGAACGCTCAGGCCCCAGGCCGACCACTCGCCGTGGAAGAGATAGAGCCAGCCAGTGATCCAGATCAGCGGGCTGATGAACAACAGCACGCCGAGATAGGTCAGGCGCTGCAAGGGATTATGCTTGTTAAGCTGGCTTGGCTTGAAGGGATGCGGCTCGTTCCTGAAAATACCGGAGGAATAGAAACGCGCAATGACCAGCACTTTCTCGACGCTCGGAATGTAGTGCCGCCACTCACCCGTCGTCAGGTGCCAGAAAATGGCGAAGACCCACAAACCGACCAGCGACCACGCAGCGATGTTGTGATAGTTCACTGCCCGTTCGAAGCCGAAGATCGAATAGGTACCATGGATTTCAAAACCCGTCAGCATCATGAACATGATCAGGCCGGCTTGCGACCAGTGCCAGAAGCGTTCAAAACCCTTGAAGATATATACGCGTTCGCCCATTTTCATTCTCCTTGGTGCTTGCGCCGGGCGGCGATGAGCATCAAGCCGTGACCGAGCGAGCCGAGCAGGGCCAGCAGGGCAATTCCCCAGCCGATGGTGTCGATCAGTTTGTTGGCATCGCGGCCCGGGATATAGACTCCCTGAATACCCGTCAGGCGGCCATTCTTGCTGTGGCATTCGACGCAGGCCAGGGCATTTTCCTTGGGAGCGACCATGTGTGTGATCGGCCAGAACATCTCGGTCTTGACGAAATCAACCTGGCCCGAGAAGGGCAGACCGGCGTCCTTCATACCCGCTTCAACCGCCTTGTCCCAGACCAGGTTTTTCCAGTAGCCGGTGTCGTCGTTGCCAGCGGTATGCGGCTTGACCAGCGTCTTGTTTATCGGATCGAAAGGCTGTGAACCACGGAATACCTTGACCGGCCAGATCAGCGACTTGCCGTCCGTGGGGCTGCCGCCGAGCCAGTTGATGCGGATGACGCCCTCGGACTTCTCGATCTTGTCGGTCACCAGCGTGTAATTGACGTCGCCATTGAACCAGAAGTATTCGGGTTTTACGTTTTCGCCCAGCGTAAATGTGCCTTTCCTCGACTCGTAGATGACGCGGCCCTTGTCGTCCTTCCTGACGACCTGTTTACCCTCGGCATCACGCTCGCCAGCCGTCGACCAGTCCCAATTCATCTTGGTAGCCACACCACCCCGGGCAAAGGCCGGAATATGGCAGGTCTGACAGGCGACCTTGGTAGCGTGCTGATTGAGGCGTTCTTCCTTCTTGTGCGGCCCGTTCCCATGGCAGGAAACACAGGTCGCCGGATTGCTGTTGTCCTCTTTGCCCCGGATGTGAGCCCCGCCCTTGTCCATCGCCGTCGGGGTGTAACGGCTACCTGCGACATCATGGCTGGAGGTCTTGTGACAGGTGGCACAGGTAAAATCCAGGCCGGTGGCATCCATATGCACGTCCAGTTCCCTGTCCGGCGCAGCCATCGAACTGTCGAGGTCACCATGCTTGACGGCATCGCCGCCGCCACCGAAGAAATGGCATGCGCCGCAGGTGTCGCGACTGGATTTGCCGACCTTCTGCGCGACCTTGGTGATGTCGATACCCTTGACGATCTTGCCTGAGCCGGGCGGCAGTTCCATGTCCTTGATGACTGGATTGCCAGCCAGACCCGGCGGTTTCTTGTAAATGCCGGTGGTGTCGTGACAAACCAGACAGTCGACGTTTTCCTTTACGCTGAAGTCGAAATTGGCGTCTTTCCAGCCGTAGCCGATGTGGCAACTGGTACAGGCCGAGTAATTGGAGGCGATGGAAATGCAGAAGTTGTTGAGGATGTGCTTCTTGCCCAGCGTCTGCCCGCTGTCGGGGTTAAGGTGCTCCCACTTCCAGTGCTTGGTACGGTGTATCTGGCCAGCCGCCTCGGTGTGGCAGGTCAGGCAGGCCTTGGTCACTTCCGGACCGGACTGAAATTCTCGCTGCAACTCCTTGAATTTGGAGTGATCGGCCGTCGTCGTCAGCTTGAGCGGCTTCGGCTCATCGACCGCCAACGCGCTTACAGAAAACAGATACAACAAGACCGCAAGAACACATCCCGCAGACTGTCGTAAGGAATTGAGCCCCATACTCTTCACCTTGCGATTCAAAACGACATATTATTTAATAATCAATTGCTAATACAATATTCCTTTGATCGCCTGAAATCAATCCCCTACCAGTTGAATAGGTACTTTTTTCCCAAACGTCGACTCTGGCAAAGCCTCGTATAAAATAGGCGAAAAACAGTTCTCCAGCCGTAATGACGGCTTGCCCTATTTCAACCTGGCCAAAGGAATATTTCGATGAGAGGAAATTACGGCGCTTTCGTCCTGATCCTGATCGGTGCCCTGGCGCTGGCGCACAATCTGGGCTACCTCGACATCAACCTCGCCCAGTTGATGCGCACCTGGTGGCCGCTGATCCTGATCGCCCTCGGTATCGGTTTTTTCTTTACGCCCGACACCAGCAGCAAGAATAAAAAATAGGGTAGCCGGATTCGGTGATTGAGTTATTGCCCCCCGCTCGTTGAGTCGATCAGCAATACGAAAGATTCATCCAAAACTGGTGCATCGACTGCCATTTCGCCCCACCCCGGTGCGGTGCTGGCGACGTTTTCGCCTTCGATTCATTGACTCTCTCGACAGGGCAATCAATTCCGTTTTCTGGCACATATTGTGCGTGTCTAATATACGGAATCAGATCATTGGATCAATTGCTTCCCTCGCCCCTCAACCACGTCGGAGAAATCGATGTCGCACACGATACTGAAAGCACTTGTCACGAGCGCAGCCCTTGCCACTGCCTTTGCTTCGCTCCCCGCTACTGCACAGTCACTGACGGTGGCCACCCGATTGCCAGGCAAAGTTCACCTGTTGCCGGCAACTCTGGAAACGACCCAGTGGGGTTGGTTCGACAATGCTCAGCCACCCGTACTCACGATCGACTCCGGAGACACCGTCATCATGGAAACCATGATGCATGCACACAATCAGATCGTTCCAGGCAAGACCATCGAAGAGCTGAAGAAGCTGCGCACCGACAATCCCGGGCGCGGTCCGCACACCCTGACCGGTCCGATCTTCGTCAATGACGCTGAGCCGGGCGACGTGCTCAAAATCAAGATAAATCGTATTGTCCCGCGCGCCTATGGTACCAACTTCAACATACCGGGTATGTTCGGTCAGTTTCCGAAAGAGTTCCAGGATGGACAGGTGAAATACCTCTATCTGGACATGCAGCGCAAAATCGCTGAGTTCCTGCCTGGTATCGAAATTCCCTTGCAGCCTTTTCCGGGCACCATCGGGGTAGCTCGCGCCGAACCTGGCCGCTACTCCAGTGTCCCGCCAGGCGAGTTCGCGGGCAATATGGACATCCGCGAACTGACGGAGGGTGCTACGCTTTACGTGCCGGTTTGGGCCAAGGGCGGTCTGCTCTGGTCCGGCGACTCACACGCCGCGCAGGGTAACGGCGAGGTCAACCTGACGGCAATCGAAACCGCCTACAAGGAGCTCAATGTCACCGTTGAAGTCCTGAAGGGTATCAAGCTCGACATGCCGCGCATCGAAACCCCCACGCACTGGGTGACCATGGGCTTTGACAAGGATCTTAACCTGGCCTGGGACGGTGCCAAGGCGCAAACAGTCAAGTATCTCGCCGAACAGCGCAAGATCAGCGCCGACGAGGCGGCGAAGCTGATGCCCAAGGTCTCCGACTGCCGGGTCTCGCAGGTGGTGAATATCAAAAAGGGTATTCACTGCATGAATCCGAAAGATCTCAAGGTCAAGTCCATCCCCGAACGCCCGATCGCTGAAACCAAGGACTATCTGGTAACGGTGGGCAAGGACGCAGACGCCAACAAGGCGATGGACAACGCCTCGATGGCCTTGATCGAGCTGTTACAGCAGAAGAAAGGCCTTACCCGACTTGATTCCTACGCATTGGCGTCGATGGCAATGGACTGCCGCGTTGGTGAAATGACTGGCGAGCAGAAGTCGATTCACTGTCTGCTGCCCAAGAGTCTTTGGGTTACAGCCAAGAAGTAGCGATGTCAATGTCGCAAAACGGACGGCTTGCCGTCCGTTTTCTGTGCCTGGGTTTCTTGTTGCTGTTGGCCCCGTGGGCTCAGGCGGCTCTGTCGGTTGTAACGACCACCACCGACCTGAAAAGTCTGGTCGAAGCCGTTGGCGGCAATCGCGTCAGTGTGGTATCGCTGGCACCAGCCGGCAGCGACGCAGAAGACTATGCGCCTCGCCCCCAGGATCTCGACCGACTTCGCGACGCCCGAATCATCGTGCGTGTCGGCCTTGACTATGACCTGTGGCTTGATCGAATGCTGCGTCAAACCGGCAATCCCGCCCTGATGCGTGGTGGAGCCGGACACGTCGATTCCTCGTACGCCATCGTGCTGCTGGAGGTGAAAGGTGCTGGTCTGAGCGACGGAGGCCATTCTCATGGCGCAGGCAATCCGCACTACTGGCTAGACCCGGCGAACGCCGAGATTATCACCGGCAACATTGCCGAGGCGCTGGTACGTCTTGATCCTGCCAATGCCAAACATTACGAACAGCGCCGCATCGATTTCCTGACCCGTCTGGAACAACGAATACGGCTGTGGCAGACGCAGTTGGCGCCATTGGCCGGCAAACCGCTGCTGACTTACCACAACAACTGGCCTTACTTCGCCCGCCGCTTCCGGCTGAATTTTGTTGGCACCATCGAGCCACGTTCGGGCGTCGCGCCCAGTCCCGCGGCTTTGTCCGTACTTATACGGCGCATGCGCGACGAGCAGGTGTCGTTTATCGTCCGTCACCCGCAGGATCCAGCTCGGGATGTTGACTTCCTGGCGCGCAAGGCGGGGGCCCGGGTCGCGATTCTTGCGGCATCGGTTGGTGACCTGCCGCAGGCAAAAGACTATTTCTCCCTTTTTGATACCAATGTCGCCGCGCTCACGGCGGCATATTCCGAGAGCAAGCCATGAAAGAGGCCATCGAACTTCTCTCCCTGCCGTTCTTTGCCAGCCTGATCCTGATTGGCATTCACTGTCAGTTTGGTCTTCAGGTACTCAAACGCAATGTCGTCTTCGTCGATCTTGCACTGGCGCAGTCGGCGGCCCTGGGCGCGACGGTCGGTTTCATGCAAGGCCATCTGCCGCTGACGATTGGCGCCTATGCCTGGTCGCTAGGCTTTGCCTGGGGAGCAGCCCTGATCCTTTCACTAATCCGCCATGCCCCAAAAGGAATTCCGCCGGAAGCGCTCGTGGGCGTGCTTTATGTGGCGACGACCGCGGCGTCACTGCTGCTCATCGAAAAGGCTCCGCAGGGCGCGGAACATCTGAAGCAGATTCTGACCGGCAGTGTCCTAACCGTCAGTCCAGATGAACTGGTACATGTCGTGCCGCTTTACTGCACCATCGGCTTTTTACTCTGGCTGGCGGCACGGCGAGGCTGGTTTGCACAAGCGGGCATGGCGGGCTGGCTGGCTGATCTCGGCTTCTATGCAGCCTTCGGCATCGTTGTCACGAGTTCAGTGGCCATGGCGGGGGTGCTGCTGGTGTTTTCTTTCCTGATCATACCGGCCCTGGTGGGCTTGCTGTGGGCTAACACAGTCGGTCGACAACTGACGATCGGTTGGGGTGTCGGCGGCCTGGCCGCCGCTGCAGGCCTGGTGGCCTCTTATCTCCTCGACACCTCGACAGGTGCCACCATGGTTAGCAGCTTTGCCTTGTTTCTCGGCGCCGCGCTTGGCGGACGAATGCTTGCAGACAACGGATGGGAAATGCGGAGAGTGGGAAAACTGCTCGGCAATCTCGTAGCCATTGTGATGCTGGTTTCGGCCGGTTGGTTCATTGCCAAGCCACGCGCCGATCAACCGCTGCTCGATGCCCTGGAAGCCAGTTGGCCTGCCTTGCGGCAAGCCTATTTCAGCCCCCAGGAAATGGAAATCCATGCGGATGCGGAAAACTACGTGAAGCGATACGCTGCAGAGGTGGTCCGCTTGACGGCACTCGAAGCGAGCAGCCTTTGGGAGACGTCGTCCGTCGACGACGAAAAGATCAGGAAAATCTCTTCATTCCAGCAGTCCTACAACGAAATGATCAAGGGCGAGCGCTTCGTCATGCAGGAAACCCGCTCGCGGGCGCGTGAGCGGCTACGCTGGCCGTTGGCATGGGTATTGTTGTGCGCGTGCCTGGCCTTGCTGTCATTTCCATCGAAACGCCCAGGATGGCTTGCAGCAAGGTTGCCTCAACTTATGAAGCCAACCGACCGTGTTTAATACGATCGCCAGGCATGGCAATTACAAGTACAACTAAAGTCGCAGGCTGACGAGCAGAGGAGCCGCATGGGCCGAAAGGGTAAGGGCTGCACCAATTTTTCTGCTCATTGGTGTGCCGCGGCGGCAGAGAAAGCAACCAGATGCCAAAGCGCTTCGACTGGCTCCAAACAACATCGCAGGGTCGAACAACTGTTCGAGAGTTCAGGGGCAGGCAATGGGCAAGGCTGGCAGTGGCACCCCGGCGTGGGCGCAGTCTTTCGTCTCGGTCTGGCAGGCACGCAGCCGCGTCTATTGCAGGACGGCCTGCAGTCGGGGCCGGATCGACGGGGCTCGCGCCAGCGAGTTCAGCAGACGGGTACGCCTGCTGGCTTTCACTTTGGCCGCCACGCGGTGTTCGACCGGTGAACCAAACGCCAGCCGCACGGCACATTCGAGCAGCACCCGAAGGTTACCCCCGGCGTCGTCCTGGATCTGCTCAGCCAACGCCTGCATTTGCCGGGCCTGGTTGGCCCGGAGCGGAACATATAGCGGATCTGCCGGGTGACCTGGAGCGATTCATTCATGCCGACGCGCCTGCACTTCCGCCCTGGTCATTACTGCCCTGGTTCACGCCCAATTAGAAACGATCCACCCTTTTCTCGATGGCAACGGCCGTATGGGACGCCTGCTGATCGCCGTACTTCTGGAACATTGGGGCCTGCTCTCCGAGCCTCTGCTCTACCTGAGCGGCTATCTCAACCAGTAACAGTTGGAGCACTACCGAGTGCTCTCGAATATTCGAAGCGAGGGGAACTGGGAAGCCTGGATTTCCTTTTTACTTGAAGGGGTATGTTCTGCTGCCGATGAAGCCGAGCGCAGCATCGGAAAGACGGTTCGGATCGACATCTACGACAACGGCAAAGGTGGCTGGCTGTTGTAAGTGATCGACGAGTGATGGAACTCCACCGTTTGGGGATGATTCGTTTGCCAGCGAGCGGGAAGCGTTCGATGAGGCGCTTAAACCGATCATTAAGGATCAAAAAAATGCCGCCTCATTCCGCCCGCAACGCTTCCACTGGATCGAGCCGTGCCGCACGTCTGGCGGGCAGGACGCCGGCCAGCAGACCGATGACGATGGCGATGGCTTCGGCAAACAGCACGAAGCTGATCGGTGTCTTAACCGGCAACGCCGGCACCAGAAGATGAATCAGTTGCGCCAGCCCGAAGCCTAGTACCAGGCCGACGAAGCCGCCGAGTGCGGATAGAGCGACCGCCTCGCCGAGAAACAGCCCGAGGATGGTCTTGCGCGGCGCGCCGAGCGCAACCAGCAGGCCGATCTCGCCGGTGCGCTCAGTGACGGCGATGGTCATGATGGTGATAATGCCGACGCCGCCGACCAGCAGCGAGATGCTGCCAAGCGCACCGACGGCCAGGGTGAGGACGTCAAGGATGTTCGACAGCGTGCGCAACATGTCTTCCTGCGTAGTGATGGTGAAGTCCTCGCGACCATGGCGCGCCTTGAGCGTGGCGACGATCGCCTCGCTGATGCGTGCCGCCGGAATGCCCTCCTCGTACGAGAGATCGATCTTCATCATGCCGTCGCGGTTGTAGAGTTCGAGCGCGCGCGCCGTCGGGATGTAGGCTGCATCGTCGAGGTCGATGCCAAGGAATTGCCCCTTGGCTTCAAGTACGCCGATCACGCGGAATTGCAGGTTGCCAATCGTCAGGCGCGCACCGAGGGCGTTTTCCGCGCCGAACAGTTCGCTCTTGAGCTTGGCGCCGAGCACCACGAGGGCGCGCGCGCTTTCCGATTCCTCCGGCGGCAGAAACTGCCCGCTGCTGACCTTGACGTTGTACACCTTGCGCATGTCGGGGGTCACGCCATTGATCGTCGTACGGCGCAGCCGGCCATTGCCCTTGACTTCGCTATTGCCCCACACCATCGCCGACATGCCGGTGATGTGCGGCAAGCGTTGCAGCGCACGCGCGTCGTCGAGCGTCAACGGACGAACCGAGGTCGGGATGCCGGTTGGTGCCGGGCCCGAGGTCTTGACCTTGCCTGGCGCGATGCTGACCAGATTGGTGCCGAACTGCGTGAATTCGGTCAGCACAAAGCGGTGGATTCCCTCGCCAATCGAGGTCAGCAGGATCACCGCGGCGATGCCGACGGCGATGCCCAGCAGCGTCAAAAAGCTGCGCAAGCGGTGCGCGGTGATGGCACGGAGCGCCAGTTGGATGGAGTCGGCAGGGCGGATCATTGCTCAGTGCTTGGGTACAGCCGAAACGTCCACCGCGAAGGCGCAAAGCGCACAAAGGGCTCGCAAAGAAAATTCGGACGAAACAAGATACATACCTTTGCGCTTTCCTTTGCACCTTTGCGACTTTGCGGTGGATGTTCGATTTTCCATAATGCTTAGCGTTTGGCTAGCGACTGCACCGGATCGAGTCGTGCGGCCTGCCGTGCCGGCAGCACGCCGAACAGGATACCGGTGAGCAGTGCGGTGCCGAGCCCGGCGAATACGGCCCAGTCGGGCGGGTAGGCGGGGAAGACCGGGTAGAGCTGGCGGATCAGTGCGGCGCCGCCTTGCCCGAGCAGATAGCCGAGTAAGGCGCCAGCCAGCGAGAGCATAGCGGCTTCGGTGAGGAAGGCGCTGCGGATCGTTGCACCGGTGGCACCGAGCGCCTTGAGCAGACCGATTTCGGAGGTGCGCTGGGTGACCGAAACAAGCATCACGTTCATCACCAGAATGCCGGCCACGGCCAGACTGATCGCCGCAATGCCGGCGACCGCCAGCGTCAGCGTACCCAGCAGCTTGTCGAAGGTGGCGAGCACGGCATCCTGGGTGATTATCGTCACGTCCTCCTCGCCTTCGTGGCGCTGCCTGATGATTTCGCTCGCTTGCGCCTTGGCCGCTTCGATCGCCTCGCGGCCGTTGGCTTCGATCAGGATGCGGAACAGCGTGTTGCTGTTGAACATCGCCTGCGCCAGCGCGACCGGGACGATCACCAACTCGTCGGTGTTCATTCCCAACCCCTGGCCGGTCGAGGCCATCACGCCGACCACCCGGAAGCGCCGGTCGCCGACACGGATCAACTGGCCAAGTGCCGATTCGGCACCGAACAGCTCGTCGCGAATTTTGGCGCCGATCACCGCCTCGGAGGCGCCGCGCCGCCAGTCGCCGTCGGGCAGGAAGCGCCCCTGCGCCAGCTTCAGCCGGCGTATTTCGATGAACTGCGCATTGGTTCCGGCGACCATCACTTCGCGCAGCTTGCCGCCGTAGCTGATCTCCGAGGTGCCGACGGCCAGCGGCGCCACAAGATGCACGGCGCTGGCGCGCAGCAGTGCCTGCGCGTCGTCGATGGTCAGGTCGCGCGGCGTGCTGGTGATGGCGTTGCCAGGGTTGAAGCCGCCAGTCTGCGAGCGACCCGGCAGGACGATGACGAGGTTGGTGCCGAGCGATGAAAACTGGCTGATCACATAAAGCCGCGCGCCGTCACCCAGCGCCGTAAGCACCACCACAGCAGCCACGCCAATGGCCATCGCCAGAACCAGCAGCGAGGTACGCAGCGGATTGCCGGTGGCCGCATCGCGGGCAAAACGGATCAGGTCGGGGGTGCGCATGTTGGTGAAAAGCGTTTAACCACAACGGGCACAACGCACACAACGAAACACAAGAATGAACAAACATCGCTTGGCTTTCGTTCAAAGTGGTTTTGCTTCTCATTGTGGTTCATATTTTTACTTTCGAATCGTGCCTCAACTCGCCATCCTCCATCAGCAATTGTCTCCGGGCGCGGGCGCCTAGTGTGATGTCGTGGGTGACGACGATCAGCGTGACGCCGCGCTGGTTGAGTTCTTCGAGCAGGCGCATGACTTCCTCGCCGGTGGCACGGTCGAGGTTGCCGGTCGGCTCGTCGGCGAGGATCATCGCCGGCTGCATGATCGTGGCGCGGGCAATGGCCACGCGCTGGCGCTGGCCGCCGGAGAGCTGGTCCGGCCGGTGGCTGGCGCGATCGGCCAGGCCGTAATCCTTGAGTGCCTGAACGACGCGCTTGCTGCGCTGCGCCGGTTCGATTCCGGCCAGCGTCATTGGCAGGGCGATGTTCTCGGCAGCGGTCAGGCGCGGCACCAGATGAAAGCTCTGGAAGACGAAACCGATTCGTTCGCTGCGCACGCGTGCCTGCTCCTCGGGCGACAGCGTAGTCACGTCGCGCCCCTCCAGACGATAGATACCGGTGTTCGGGTGGTCGAGCAGGCCGAGCAGATTGAGCAGCGTCGACTTGCCGGAGCCGGATGGCCCCATCACTGCGACGTATTCGCCGGCAGCAATGCTCAGCTCAAGGTGGCGCAAGGCGTGCACCTCGCTGTCACCGAGATAGAAAATCCGCTCGATGCCTGACAACTCGATCAGTGCGGGCATGAACCAGAGTCCAGAAGTCCACCGCAAAGCCGCAAAGGTCTCGCAAGGCAAACAGGACCCGTTGTGTTACTTTTGTAACCCGGCGTCTTTGCGCTAGCTGTTTGCATTGTTATCGCCCTAAAAAACGTAGCTGAGCGTAATGCAATTATCGTTGCCCCTGATCCCCGGTCCTTCTCCCGGCTCTGCATTAGCTTCGGTCTCATGGAAAAGTGTGCAAACCCCCTCACCCTGCAAGGGGTCGGGGGGCGAGATTGGGAATTCGCGCAGCATGCTCCGTGCCAATCGAGCGATTCCGGCTGCCAAGCCGGAATGCGCCCTGCAAGGGAGTGCAACGGGCAGGCCGGCAACTTTCATCATGTGGAGTGGCGCCGGATCCATTCCCGTTAGAGGAAAATCAGGACGACCTGAGCCAGGAGAATGGCAATCAGCGGCGACAGGTCGATAGCGGCGATGGGCGGGACAATGCGCCGGATCGGATCGAGGAAAGGCCGGGTCAACTGGGCCAGCGGCTGCGCCAGCGGAGAGTGGGAGTTCACCCAGGAGAGAATGGCCTGCAGAAAAAGCGCTCCGATCAACAGATAAACGCTGATGCGCAGGGTGGCCAGCAGCGCAGTCCAGAAAATCAGCCCAGGCAGAGTGCCCGTCACCACCACGTCCAGGCCACCGCGCAGCAGAAACACGGCAAACAGCAGCAAGACCTGCAGCAGATAAGCCGGCAACAAGCTGGCCAGATCGAGTCCGAAGAGTCCCGGCAAGACCTTGCGCAGCGGCATCACCAGCCAGTTGGTCAACTGCACGACAAAGGCGCCGACCTGATTGCGGAAAGAAACGCGGAAAGCCTGCATGTAAAAACGCAGGAGCAGCGCGAAGGTCAGAAAGCCGATCAGGGCGTCGAGAAGAAACAGCCCGGCTTGTGTGAACATTGTTAATCCTTGCCGAGCAAATCGCCCAGTTCAGCGCCTCGCGCATTGGCCGCCAGCACACCGACAATAATACCGTCCTTGACGCCACATTCGGCCATCCTGAGCAAGGCGGCTTCGGTAGTTCCACCCTTTGAGGTTACTCGTTCACGTAGCAGGCTGGCAGGCTCGTCGGATTGTGCAGCCAGCCTGGCCGAACCCAGCATCGTTTCAATCGAGAGTAGTCGCGCCTGACCGGGTGTGAAGCCGAGTGTCAATGCCGCCTGCTGCAAGGCTTCAATGAACAGAAAAACATAGGCCGGTCCACTGCCCGAAATGGCCGTCACGGCGTCAATCTGCGCCTCGTCGGTCACCCACAGGGTTCTGCCGACCGCCTGCAGAATACGCTCGGCACCCAGTCGCTCGGCCTCGGAGACGCTCGGCAGGGCATACAGCCCGGTCACCCCGGAGCCGATCAGTGCCGGCGTGTTGGGCATCGCACGCACCAGTTTGTCATGGCCACCCAGCCAGCGCGACAGATCGGCGAGGCGCAGGCCGGCGGCAATACTGATGACCAACTGCTGCTTGAGAAACGGCGGCAGCGATGCGCAGGCCTCGCGCATCTGCTGCGGCTTGACCGCCAGCAACAGGGCGTCGCATTGCATGGCCTGGTCCTCCGGTCTGGCGAAACAACGCAGTCCGTAGGCCTTTACCAGACGCGAACGATTTTTTGCATCGATTTCGATCATGGCAATATCTTCCGGAGAAAACCCCTGATTCAGCAAACCGCCAATCAGCGCGCTGGCCATGTTGCCGCCGCCGAGGAATGTAATTTTCATGTTCTGCCCATTTCACCCCGAAGTCTCAACCCATCTCTGGCCAAAAATGGCCGTACCCACACGCACCATTGTCGCCCCCGCGGAAATTGCTGCTTCGAGGTCATGCGTCATGCCCATCGACAGCGTATCGAGCGTCAGGCCGTCCTGCTTCAATTGTTGATAAATCCTGTGCAGAAGGCCAAACGCCTGCCGCTGTTGCACAAAGTCATCAAACGCTGCGGGAATGGCCATCAGTCCGCGCAGTTTCAGGCGCGGCAGCGACGCAAGCTGTCGCGCCAGTAACGGCACTTCAGACATTGGCACACCGCTTTTCGAAGCTTCGCCGCTGACATTCACCTGCAGACATATCTGCAAAGGCGCAAGTGCAGCGGGACGCTGCTCCGCCAGCCGTTCTGCGATCTTAAGGCGATCGATCGAATGCACCCAGTCGAAAACCTCGGCCACCCGACGCGTCTTGTTGCTCTGCAATGGACCGATAAAATGCCACTCAAGTCCCAACGAAGCCAGATCGGACGCTTTCTCAATCCCTTCCTGCACATAGTTTTCACCGAAAGCCCTCTGTCCGGCGGCAACCGCTTCACGCACAGCGGAGGCTGGCCAGGTCTTGCTCACGGCAAGCAGCGCAATATCGTCAGGATTTCGTCCGTACTTTCGAGCCGCTGCGGTAATACGTGCGAGAACGGCTTGCAGGTTAGCGGATATTGTAGTCATAATCATTAATTGCAAGGATGCTCCAAAGTATAGCACTGCACCCCGACCACCGCTGAGGACGAACCACGATGGATATCACCGAACTGCTGGCTTTCAGTGTCAAGAACAAGGCGTCTGACCTGCACCTCTCGTCGGGGTTGCCGCCGATGATCCGAGTGCATGGCGATATACGCCGCATCAACCTGCCGGCCATGGAGCACAAGGACGTGCATGCCATGGTCTATGACATCATGAATGATGGTCAGCGCAAGCACTACGAAGAGATTCTGGAGTGCGATTTTTCATTCGAAATCCCCAATCTGGCGCGCTTCCGTGTCAACGCCTTTGTTCAGAACCGGGGCGCGGCAGCGGTCTTCCGGACCATTCCCTCAAAAATCCTTTCGCTCGAAGATCTCAATTGCCCGAAGATATTCAAGGATATTTCGGAGTATCCGCGTGGCATCGTTCTGGTCACCGGCCCAACCGGTTCAGGCAAATCGACCACCCTGGCGGCGATGGTCAACCACATTAACGAAAACGAGCACGCCCACATTCTCACCGTCGAGGACCCAATCGAATTCGTGCATGAATCCAAAAAGTGCCTGATCAACCAGCGCGAAGTGGGTCCCCATACCCTGTCGTTTGCCAACGCGCTGCGCTCGGCGTTACGCGAAGACCCGGATGTCATCCTGGTCGGCGAAATGCGCGATCTGGAAACCATTCGCCTCGCCCTCTCCGGCGCCGAAACCGGCCACCTCGTCTTTGGCACCCTGCACACCTCGAGCGCGGCCAAGACGATCGACCGTATCGTTGACGTTTTCCCGGCGGCCGAGAAGGAAATGGTTCGCTCGATGCTTTCCGAATCGCTGCGTGCGGTTATTTCGCAAACGCTGCTCAAGACCAAGGACGGTACCGGGCGCATGGCGGCACACGAAATCATGATTGGCACCCCGGCGATTCGTAACCTGATCCGTGAAAACAAGGTGGCACAGATGTATTCTGCAATCCAGACGGGTGCTCAGTTGGGCATGCAGACCCTCGATCAGAATCTTCTTGAACTGGTTCGCCGGAACCTTGTTTCTTCGGTTGAAGCTCGCGGCAAGGCCGCCAACAAGGACGCTTTCCCGGGCGCTTAACGTAGACGGTGGAGAGGTAAATCATGGAACGCGATCAGGCACTGAAATTCATGCACGATCTTCTGCGCCTTATGTCGCAGAAGAATGGCTCGGACCTCTTTATCACCGCCAACTACCCCCCGGCAATCAAGGTGGATGGCAAGATCACCCCGGTTTCAAACCAACTCCTGACGGCTCAGCACACGGCCGAATTGGCGCGTTCGATCATGAATGACCGGCAGGCGGCCGAGTTTGAGACCACCAAGGAATGCAATTTCGCCATATCACCCTCGGGGATCGGGCGCTTCCGTGTCAACACGCTGATACAGCAGGGCCGTGTGGCAGTGGTCTGCCGAACGATCAACATGTCGATCCCGACACTGGATGAACTCGGGCTACCGACCGTGCTCAAGGATCTGGCGATGACCAAACGCGGTCTGGTCATCTTTGTCGGAGGCACCGGCACCGGCAAAACCACTTCACTGGCAGCACTGGTCAATCACCGTAACATCAACAGTCACGGCCACATCATCACGGTTGAAGACCCGATCGAATTCATTCACGACCACAAAGGCTGCATCGTCACGCAACGCGAAATCGGCGTTGACACCGACTCTTGGGAAGCCGCGCTGAAGAACACCCTGCGCCAGGCTCCCGACGTCATCCTGATGGGCGAAATCCGTGACCGGGAAACCATGGACCACGCGGTCGCCTTCGCCGAGACCGGCCACCTGTGTCTCGCCACCCTGCATGCCAACAGCTCCAACCAGGCGATCGACCGCATCATCAACTTCTTCCCGGAGGAACGCCGGCACCAGTTACTGATGGATCTCTCGCTCAACCTGCGTGCGCTCGTCTCGCAGCGCCTTCTCCCCAAGAAGGACGGCAAGGGTCGTGTGGCGGCCATTGAAATCATGCTCAACTCACCGCTGATCTCCGATCTCATCTTCAAGGGCGAAGTGCACGAGATCAAGGAGATCATGAAAAAATCGCGCGAGATCGGCATGCAAACTTTTGACCAGGCGCTGTTCGATCATTTCGAGGCCGGCCATATCACCTACGAGGATGCACTGCGTAACGCCGACTCGGTCAATGATCTACGCTTGCAGATCAAGCTGCACGGCAAGGAGTCGAAGGATCGCGATCTCAACTCGGGCATCGGGCACCTCGAAGTCGTCTAGGGAAATACTGAATAAGCCGTCACACCGGCGCACCCCAGCAACTGTGTTTGAGCCCTAGGCCCTGTCACCTTCGGGGCAGAAGCCGGTGTCCAGTGCCTTGACTTTTCTGGATTCCGGCTTAAGCCGGAATGGCGTTTGTTGCGGAGCCCCTGATGAAGCGTCTGTTCCCCTTACATATTCACATCTCGACCCTCTTCCTGCTGCTTCTCCTGCTGTTTGGCGGGCTGATCGGGGGTTTCGGCTACCACACCTCGCGCAACATGCTGGAGTCGGCGGCTGAAGATCTCACCCGGCGCATTGCTCAGGAAACACTTGGCGAATTGAAGCAGGTGATTTCGCCCGCCGAAATGGCCGTCAATCTCCTGCGTCATTCTGCCATTGCCGACAGCGCGACCTACAAGGATCGTTTGCAGCGGCTGGGATTGCTCAGGGAAGTGTTGAACGGCTCGATGGCGCTCTCGTCAATCTATCTCGGCTATGACTCCGGCGACTCCTTCCTCCTCCGGCGCATCAATGACGATGCCGAGCGGCAGATTTTCAAGGCACCTGAGGGCACACGCTTCATTTTGCAAAGCGTCGAGACTGGCACCAGTCCGCCGCGCGGTCGCTTCGTCTATTACGATGCCGAACTGAATACCTTGCGCGAGGACGAGCGAGCGGACTATGCCAAAAGCTACGATCCACGCACGCGTATCTGGTACACCGAATCGATGGCGGCGCCAGGGCAGATCAAGACCCCGCCCTACCTCTTTTTCTCCACCCACAAGGTGGGAACGACAATTGCCTCGCGAACCCAGGACGGTCGAGCTGCCGTCGGGGCCGATATCCTGCTCGATACGCTCAATGAGAGCCTGAAACGACAGAAGGTGACGCCTGGAACGCACGTGCTTCTGGTTAACGCGCAGGGCTTCGTGATTGCACACGAAGATGCCGCCAAACTGGTCACCATCGCCGATACGCCTGATGCCAAACCCAGCCTGACGCGTATCGAGGAGCTCGGCATACCCGTGCTGGCCAGGCTCACCGGGCCGATTGGCACCCTGCAGGGCAAGGATCACTATGTCAGTCGCCTGAGTCTGTCCGACGGTGACTGGCGGGTGACGATTCAACCCGTCATGCTCGAAGGGGCCAACCCGCTCTTTCTGGTCACCGCAATACCGGATCGGGAGCTGCTTGCCGCCGCCTTGCACTTACTGACCAATTCGGTGTTATTCACCCTCCTGACCATCCTGCTCGCCATCCCATTGACCTGGCTGATGGCGCGCCGCATATCCGTCTCGCTGCGCACGCTGGCCGGCGAGGCTGAGGCCATCCGTCACTTCGAGTTTTCTCGCCCGATTGCGGTGCATTCGATGATTCTTGAGGTCAATGAACTCGCCAAAACCATGGAAGGCATGAAGCGCACCATCAGACGCTTCCTCGATATCAGTCAGGCGGTGGCTGCGGAAGAGAACTTTGATCGCCTGCTGCCCATGCTCCTGACCGAAACGCTTTCAGCCGCTGATGCCGACGCGGGAGTCCTCTTTCTCGTCGATAGCGAAAGACTGATTCCAGTCTCTGCAAAAAATGGCGAGGGCCAGGATCTCATGGCGAAGCTGCGTCCCATTCCGCTGCCCGAAGTCGGGTCGCTGTTAGGTAACGCCATTCGGGACGGCGTGCCATGTTCGGGAGTGCTGAACAGCGCCGACCAGCAATCATCGGGCATCGGCGCTCTGTTGGGCGCAAGCGCCTCCAGGCAAGGTCTGGCCGTACCCTTGCTGAACCGCCAGCAGCAACTGGTTGGCGCCATGGTGCTGCTGCGCAGCGTGCCGATCGAGGAGGCGCAGGTGTCCTTTGTCAAGGCGCTGTCCGGATCTGCCGCGAGTTCGCTTGAGACACGCGAGCTGATCAAAGCGCAGAAGGAACTGTTCGAAGCCTTTATCCAGCTCCTGGCCAGTGCGATTGACGCCAAGAGCCCGTATACCGGGGGTCACTGCGCGCGCGTGCCTGAACTCACCAAGATGCTCGCGCGCGCTGCGTGTAACGAAGGCACCGGGCCGTTCAGCGACTTCCAGCTCAGCGCCCAGGACTGGGAAGCGGTGCACATCGCCTCCTGGCTGCACGATTGCGGCAAGGTCACCACGCCCGAATACGTGGTCGACAAGGCAACCAAGCTGGAGACCCTCTACGACCGGATTCACGAAATTCGCATGCGCTTCGAAGTCCTCAAGCGCGATGCCGAAATTGCCTGCCTGAAGGCGATTGCCGAAGGCGAGGATCCGGCTGTGACGCGTGCACACCTTGATGCGAAGATCAGTCAACTCGACGGTGACTTCGCCTTCATCGCCAACTGCAATGAAGGTGGCGAGTTCATGGCGCCGGAGAAGCTTGAACGCCTAAGGGCAATTGCCGGGCTCACCTGGTTACGCACGCTGGACGACCGCATTGGCATCGCGCATGAAGAAAAGGAACGCAAGGCACGCACCCCGGCAGCGACGCTACCGGTGCTCGAGCCGCTGCTGGCGGACAAGCCGGAGCACCTCTTCGAGCGGCGTCCGCAAGACCGCATGCCGGCAGACAACAAATGGGGGTTCCGCATGCCGGTACCCGAACTGCTCTACAACAAGGGTGAGCTATATAACCTTTCGGTCGGGCGCGGAACGCTTTCGGAAGAGGAGCGCTACAAGATCAACGAACACATCGTACAGACCCTGATCATGCTCTCGCAACTGCCCTTCCCCAAGCATCTGCGTCAGGTTCCGGAGATTGCCGGCGGCCACCACGAGAAGATGGACGGCACCGGCTATCCCAGGAGAATAGCAAGGGACGAGATGAGTCCGCTGGCGCGGATGATGGCGATTGCCGATATTTTCGAGGCGCTCACAGCCGTCGATCGGCCCTACAAAAAGGGCAAGACCTTGTCCGAGTCGATCAGGATCATGTCTTTCATGAAGAAGGATCAGCACATCGACCCGGAGTTGTTCGATCTCTTCCTGCGCTCGGGAGTTTATCGCGAGTATGCCGATCGCTTCATGAAGCCGGAACAGATTGACCCGGTCGATATCGAACAGTACCTGGACAACGCCAGGCCGTGACTGGCGATTCGGCCAATTGGATGCGGCGCTGTTGATCCCTATGTAACGTCGGCGATTCCTGCAGCGCTCAGGAACTCGTTGCGTAGCCGAGTTTCCGGCAGGTGTTTGCCGATAATCACGATTCTTGAAATCCGCCTTTCCGCAGCCACCCAGACTTCACCGAAATCGAAACCCGCGACGCGCTGTACACCCTGGAAAATCAGTTTCCGATCTTCGTTGGGGATGGCCAGTATTCCCTTGTAGCGTAACAGGGCTTCCCCGAATTCGTCGATCATTGACTGGACGAAAGCACCGATTTTCTCCAGGTCGACTTCGCCGGCTTCCAGCAGGAAAGATGATATTTCGTCGCTGTGCGCCACCGCTCGTTTCGACCGTCCAAAGGATCCGGTTGCCGGGGTTGCCCGCGGAATAAAGCGGGTAGCGGATCGTATATTGGTCTCGCTGGCCAACAGCGAAGTATCCAGATTGAATCCACCGATGCCAAGCAGTGATCCGGGTTCGGCGCGACCCCGTTCCAGCCGCTGCTGAGGTGCGCGTGGGTTGATGTGGTTCAGGCGCTCCGACAACACTGCGATCACGTCGGACTCGACAAGATCGCATTTTGATAGCAGCAGACGATCGGCAAATCCGACCTGGCGTTGCACGACGACATGTTCGTTCAATTGTTGTTGTGCGTGCACCGCGTCGACAACCACGACAATGCCATCGAGCATGAAGCTGTCGCGCAATTCGGGCGCAGCAAAAAAAGTCTGGGCAACGGCGCCGGGGTCGGCCAGCCCGGTCGTTTCAATGACGATCCAGTCAAAAGACAATTCGCCTGAGGCCCGCCTTTCAGCTAGATCCAGCAAGCCGCGTACCAGATCGGCGTTGACCGTGCAGCAGACGCAACCGTTGGTCAGTTCGATGATGCCGCCGCTATTACGCGAAATGAGCTGGCTGTCGATATTTACGGCACCGAATTCGTTCTCGACGACAGCAAATCGCAAACCATCGGCATTATTAAGTAACTGGTTAAGTACCGTCGTTTTGCCGGCACCAAGAAAGCCGGAGAGCAGGGTGACGGGGAGTGGTGCGAAGACAGTCTGGTTCATGGAATCAAAGTTAAAAAATCCACCGCAAGGTCGCGATGTTCGTAAAGGAGGGCGAGGGATTATGGCTTACTGCTCTGCTCTGCGCTCCCTTTGCATCGATGCTTCATTGCGGTGGACGTTTTGAGGCGATCTGGAAAGATCAACAACACCCGCCGGAGCGACCCGATCCATAACGCGCTTCCTGACGATCCCGGAAGAACTCGATTTCAGTCATCACCGGCAAGTCAGGATGCGTCGTACGCAGGTGGGCCACATAGGTTTCGTAGTCGGGCAGACCGACCATCATCTTGGAGGCCTGCCCGAGATACTTGCCGAACTTTGTCAGATCGTTGAACAAAATGTCAGGCTCTCGCCGTCGGGATGCCTTCGTAAGGCACTTCGCGGCTGGTGATCCTGTCTTCCCGCGAAGCCTTGAGGCAGGCAACGATGGTGTAGAACAGAATGCTGATGACCACGAAGATGAAGAACATGGCCAGAACGGCATCCAGGTTGTTGTTGAAGACAATCTGCTGCATCTGCTCGACGGTCTTTGCCGGGGCGAGGATCTCTCCCTTGTCCAGCGCGGCCTGGAACTTGTTGGCCAGCGCGAGGAAACCGATCTTCGGGTTGGCGCTGAAGACCTTTTCCCAACCCGCCGCCAGCGTGCAGATCAGCAGCCAGGTGGCCGGCAAAATCGTGACCCAGGCGTACTTCTGCCGTTTCATCTTGAACAGGACGACTGTGCATAGCATCAGCGCAACACCGGCCAGCATCTGGTTGGAAATGCCGAACAACGGCCACAGGCTATTGATGCCGCCGAGCGGATCGATCACGCCCTGATACAGGATGTAACCCCAGGCGGCAACACAAAGACCGGTAGCGATAAGGTTGGCCGGCCAGGAGCGGGTCGACTTGAGCGAGGGAACGAAAGTGCCCAGCAGATCCTGCAGCATGAAGCGCCCTGCACGCGTACCGGCATCACAGGCGGTGAGGATGAACAGCGCCTCGAACAGGATCGCGAAGTGGTACCAGAAGGCCATCATGGCCTGGCCGCCAATCACCTGCGAAAAGATCTGGGCCATGCCGACCGCCAGCGTTGGCGCACCGCCCGCACGCGAGAGGATAGTGGTTTCGCCGACATCTTTTGCCGTTTGAATCAGCACCTCCGGGGTAATCACGAAGCCCCACTGCGAGATGATTTGCGCGGCGCCTTCGACCGTCTTGCCGATCACGGCTGGCGGACTGTTCATGGCGAAAAAGATGCCCGGATCGATGATCGAGGCAGCGACCATCGCCATGACGGCCACAAAGGATTCCATCAGCATGCCGCCGTAACCGATCATGCGCGCATTCTTTTCGTTGTCTAGAAGCTTGGGCGTGGTGCCGGACGAGATCAGCGCATGGAAGCCGGAAACCGCACCGCAGGCGATGGTGATGAAGATGAACGGAAAGAGGCTGCCCGACCAGGCCGGACCGGTTCCGTCAATGAACTGCGTAACCGCCGGCATGCGCAGATCCGGCGCGACAAAGACGATGGAGAGTGCCAGGCCGAGGATCGTTCCGACCTTCAGGAAGGTCGACAAGTAGTCACGCGGCGCGAGCAGCAGCCACACCGGCAGTACCGAGGCGACAAATCCGTAGATGATCAGCATCCAGGTCAGTTGCTTGGCGTCGAAGGTGAATAGCGGTGCCCAGGTCGAACTTTCCGCGACCTGGCCGCCAACAACGATCGAGGCGATCAGCAACACGAAGCCGATGATCGACACTTCGCCGACGCAACCGGGGCGGATGAAGCGATTATAGACGCCCATGAACATGGCGATCGGGATGGTGGCGGCCACCGTGAAGGTACCCCACGGGCTGGCGGCCAGCGCCTTGACCACGATCAGCGCCAGAACGGCAAGGATGATGACCATGATCATGAAGGTGCCAAACAGGGCGATGATGCCGGGAACGAGACCGAGTTCCGTCTTCACCAGGTCACCGAGCGAACGGCCGTCGCGACGCACCGAGACAAAGAGCACCATGAAGTCCTGCACGGCACCGGCCAGCACCACGCCGATGATGATCCATAGCGTACCCGGCAGGTAACCCATCTGCGCGGCCAGCACCGGGCCGACCAGCGGGCCGGCGCCGGCGATGGCGGCGAAGTGATGACCGAACAGGATGTACTTGTTGGTCGGAACGTAATCGAGTCCGTCGTTGTGACGTACCGCAGGGGTCGCCCGCGTCGGGTCAAGTTGCATGACCTTGTCGGCGATGTACAGACTGTAGTAGCGGTACGCGACGAGATAGATCGAGACTGCGGCAACGACGATCCACAAGGCATTGATCGTTTCGCCGCGTGATAGTGCAACGGTGCCGAGGGAGAACACCCCGACCGCCGTCAATAGCCACCAAATAACATGTTTGGAAATGAGATTCATGACCCCTCCAGTTTTGAATTACGTTCAGGCGGTTTGGCGCGATTTCTGTTGAAATTGCTGCGACCGTCCCCCAAATGCAGGTCGCCAAGGGCGGTATAGCGGCCTCTGGACCAGGCACTAACATGAGCGGCGAAATGCTGGCAAGGCCACTCGTGTAACAGTACAGGGTGGAATCTAGCCCTTTTTGAACTCAACTATTCAGACGATCTGGCGAGCGGTTTGCTGAGGAATTGAACGGTTTCCAGCAGACTCCGAGCGGTGCCGAAAACTTCAGACAATAAGCAGCTTGTCCTTGATTTCGCGCAGATGCCGACGGCTGACGGGCACCCGCTTGCCGCTATGAGTGACGATTTCGACCGCACCGTTTTCCAGCCATTCGATTTCGGCGACCTGGTTCAGGTTGACCAGATACTGGCGATGGCAACGAATTAGCGGCGTGCGCTCTTGCAGGATTTTCAGGGTCAGTTCGGTCATCCCCTGCTTGTTAATGGCGACAACCTGCACACCGCTAATGTCGGTATGAACAAATTCAACATCATTCAGCCCGAGCAGGAAAATACGGTTGCGCCCGATGCAGGGAATCTGGCGCAACTGATCGCTCGACCCCGGAAAGGCCCTGGCGGAAGGGCGTGCACCTGTACGCAGCCAGTCCAGCGTTCTGGCCAGGCGCTGCGGATCGATGGGCTTCAGGAGATAGTCCGCTGCGTGTTCCTCAAACGCTTTCAGGGCATGCTCGTCGTAGGCGGTAACAAAAACGATATGCGGCAGGGCCGCTGGCTCGATCATGCCGACCATTTCAAGCCCGCTGACGCGCGGCATCTGTATGTCGAGAAACACCACGTCCGGTCGCAGGCGATGGATGGCCGAAAGACCTTCTATCGCATTGGCGCATTCCCCCACCACCTCCACATCGGCCGCAGACGCCAGAAGTGCTTTCAGTTCCTCACGCGAAGGCGCCTCGTCGTCGATGATCAGCGCGCTCAGCATGGGACAAGCTCTTCTGAAATCGGCAGGCGGATGGCGACCCGTGTCCAGCACTCGGGTTCGCACGTCACCTCGATTCCGTAGGCGTTGCCATAGCGTATCTTGATACGTCGATCGACCAGATTCATTCCCAGTCCGTCGCCATCCGGCCTGGGCTGATACAAACCGGCACTGTCTTCGACAAAAATCGTCAGCACGTCGTCCTTGCGTTGCGCGCTGATGGTAATCCTGCCCGGTTCGATCATCTGCGAAATGCCGTACTTGATGGCGTTTTCAACAATCGGCTGCAAGGAAAAAGTCGGAAGGCGCAGATGCAGCAGATCGTCGGGAACAGCAAACCCGACATCCAGCCGCCCGGCAAAACGCGCCAGTTCGATATGCAGATAGGCATCCACGTGCTCGATTTCGTCCTTGAGCGTGGCTTCATCGCCGACCCGTTTGAGGCTCTTGCGGAAAAATGTGGACAGATAGTGCACGATCTGCCGCGCCGCTTCCGGATCGCGTCGAATGATCGCGGCCAGCGTGTTCAGTGCGTTGAACAGGAAGTGCGGGTTGATCTGGGCCTGCAACAGCTTGATTTCCGATTGCGCCAGCAGCCGCTTCTGCTCCTCGATTCTCCCGGCCAGAACCTGATTGGAAAGCAGGCGGGCGATCCCTTCGCCCAGCGTCCGGTTGAGCGACGAGAAGAATTTGCTTTTGGGCTCATAAAGCTTGATCGTCCCGAAAACCCGGTTTCCTTCGCCGCGCAGCGGGATGATCAGCGATGATCCGAGCTTGCAGTCCTTCGATAACGAGCAGGTGTAGGGAAGAGTTGCGCCATCTGCATAAATTACTTCATTGTGAGCGATGGCGTCAATGGTGTGCGGTGAAGAAATCGGCGCGCCCGGCAGGTGGTGATCCGCACCCACCCCGACAAAGCCAAGCAATTTTTCACAATCGGTAATGGCCACTGCGCCGACACCGGTTTCTTCCTGAATGATGGAGGCCATGCGCGTACAGTTATGTTTGTTGAAGCCCTGCATCAGGACGCCGACCGAACGTTCGGCAATGCGTAGCGCCTTGGCGGAAAAGGCAATCGAATACTTCTCCAGCGTCTCTCTGCGGTCAAGAATCAGGCGCATGAAAAGAGCCGCGCCAAAGGCATTGGTCAGGATCATCGGCAGGGCAATATGGGCGACAAGTCGTGCGGCCTGATCGAAAGGCTGGGCCAACAGCAGAATGACGATCATCTGCGTGATCTCCGCAAAGAGCGTTGTGCCCAGCGCCAGCATCGGGTTGAGCAACTGCTCGGCACGATGGCGACGCATGAGGTAGAGGTGCACGCCGCCAGCGATGAGCCCCTCAAGCGTTGTCGAAACGGCACAGGCCGTATCCGTAAAACCGCCGAGTGAATAACGGTGCAGACCGCCCGTCAGGCCAACGGCGAGACCGACGACAGGCCCGCCAAGAAGGCCGCCGAGCACGGCGCCGATGGCGCGGGTATTGGCAATCGCGCCTTCGATCTGGAAGCCAAGATAGGTACCCATGATGCAGAAGCCGGAAAAAACCAGGTAGCAGACGAGTTTGTCCGGCAGGCGGACGGTAACCTGCATCAGCGGGGCGAACAACGGGGTCTTGCTCAGGAGATAGGCAATCACCAGATAGACGCACATCTGCTGCATCAGGCTGCCGATCAGCGCAAGGTGATTGATATCCTCAAGCATGGTATGGAATCCGGAAAGCAATTAGCGCTGATTCTACGAGCTTGCGGGAAAAACGGCAGCCTTCCTGGTATTTGGACTATCGGGCACCCACAGGCATTTCCTGGAGAATGAATACCATCCCCCAATGCTGCATACTCGCTCTGGTGCCTTGGCTGCGCCACTAGCATGGCACTGTAAACCTGTTCTAGAAACACCGTGGCCCGAGGCCAGGCTTTGCCGTCATTCCGGGCTTGACCCGGAATCCAGTTCGTATATCAAACATATCTTTTAACATCTAGATCAGACAAACGAATCTGGATTCCGGCTTTTGCCGGAATGACGAAGGACTGTTAGATCGTGTAACCCTGCTCGCATGACCTGAAAACTTGCAGTTCCGATAGACTGCGACTCTGCGCTGACTCTGCTGCGAGCTCCACAATGCGTTTGACCATAACCCTCTGGCTGCTGCTGGCCTGCATGCTCCCGGCGATTGCCGACGGCAAGACGGCTTATCCCTTCTTGGTCGTTACCGAGCGTAGCAGCGTCGGGCATCAGGTCGTTGCGCGCAACTCGGGACCGGCGCCGGTGTCGGTGAGGCTGACGCTGGCCAACGCGGAAAA
>NZ_JAEUOI010000079.1 GCF_016790145.1 Propionivibrio sp.
GAGGTACACCGCCAGCGTTGCCGAGATGTAGTTATCCTCGCCGCCATTCACGATCCGGCTGATGTCGTAAAGAATGTAGGCCGAGAAAATCATCACGGCAACAGCCGAAATGGTCAATGACAAGGCCGGGATCTGGAAGAAGATGTTGGCAACGGCGGCGAGCAGCACAACGATCACGCCGATGAAAAGAAACTTGCCGAGGAAGCTGAAATCCTTCTTGGTCACGGTGGCCACGGTGGCCAGCGTAAAGAAGATGGCACCGGTACCACCGGCGGCCGTCGCGATCAGCGAGCCGCCATTGGAGAAACCCAGGGCAACCTGCAGAATGCGCGAGAGCATCAAGCCCATGAAGAACGTAAAGCCGAGCAAGAGAACAACGCCCATGCCACTGTTCTTGGTGCGCTCGATTCCCCACATGAAGGCGAAGGCGACGCCCATGAACACCATGAATGAAATCATCGGGCTGCCGGCAAAAAACGAGAAGCCCATCTGCACGCCAAGCAGGGCGCCGATTACCGTTGGCACCATCGACAACGCGAGCAACATGTAGGTGTTGCGCAAGACCTTGTTCTGTTGCAGCGATAAGTCCTGAGTGGCCTGACCGGTCATCTGAAATTGCGGTTGCATTGAAATTTCCTCCAAAATAAATTACTGAATTCCGTCTTGAGACCAAGCAAGGGTGCCACAAGTTGCAAGACAGGGGGTAACAGTTTGTAACGTGTTATCATACGCCCCGCCGCAGCGAGGCAACCTGCAGTCTCAAACTGGAAGCGTGGCAGAGTGGTCGATTGCACCGGTCTTGAAAACCGGCAAAGGGCAACCTTTCGTGAGTTCGAATCTCACCGCTTCCGCCAGATGACCATTAATTGCAATGGTTATAGCCAATTCAGCGTTTAAACTAGCTGATCGAATTCAAATACTATTCAGAATTCTTAAGTACGCGCGAGTGAGTTATAGACTCCCTAAGTATTCTATTCTCAGGTCAAACGCTCGCCAAGTGCCGAAGTTTTGGCAACAACACCGGTATGTCGCTTTCGATGATGCTCCACAATGTATCGTTGTCGATTCCAAGGTAGCCGTGAATCAGACGGTTACGGGTAGCAATAATGAGCCGCCACGGTAGATCTGGATTGGCAATTCGTACGGCATCCGGAATATGCGTTGCGGCCTCGCCGATCAGTTCGAGATTTCGCAGGGTGGCGTCGTAATTTAGCCCGTTAGCGATAAACCCAGACTGATCAAGGCCTTCGGTATAGGTGATGACCTTCTCGGCAAAGCCGATCATATCGTAAAGGTAGAAACGCCATTCGCGGAGGGCGTTGTCAGACATGCACTACCTCCCTTTCGATGAATGGACGCAACTCGGGGCGCAAAGCCTTTTCGGTTACCAGATCTACCGGGCTGCCGAACAAGTCTTCGAGATAAAACTGGACACCAAAGTAGCGTTCCGATGTTGCTGGTCCATCAAAGGCCACCAGAACATCGATATCACTGTCAGATCGTGCCGCGTCGCGTGCGGTTGAGCCAAACAGAGCGAGGCGCGTTACTCCGTATCGGGCCGTCAAGGCTGGTTTGCTCTGTGCGAGCAATGATATGGCGTGAGAACGGTTCATGCTTACCTCCGAGCAATCATTGTAACTTACCCAACGATCCTTACTCATGAACGTTCGGAACAGCGCTCATGACATCCTGCCAGGGAGAGCAAAATTTACCGGGCTGAAAATTTACCCGTTTGAAGCTTCTTTCTCTGATAGGCGATTGAAGGTAATCCCAATCCGGGAAACGTTTGCGGCTTGAGTCATTCCGCACCATAGGATAACGAAGTACTCGTGCCATGCCTTGGAAAGCCGCAAACACACCGATAATCAATTCGTATATCAAAGCCTTGGCGGATTGGGGTGTTCAGACGAGGACATTGTCGGACTATACTTCGACGTGGAGCCATTGGGGCGTATAGTGAGATTGGTCCAGTTGGGTCATCGGCGGCCTCAGTTACCACTGGTACCGCTTCCGCCAAAATAGCAATACAAGCTGAAAACAACGAAATTTTAATGCAAATCCCATATATCGAAAACTATGCAGCACGAATTCCACCACGCCGCTCTCCTCCCTTTCCACAAAGCGGGATACCGATCCCTGGTTATCCTTGCGCCTAAGTCGCATCAAAATCCCAAGCCTTCAGACTCATGGCCCTATTGGAATGCACCATCAGATATGACAAGCAGCGCCCGATGACTCCGTATACCCCATTGCCCTTGCTGCATGTCTCCGATGGTTGGGAGAGTTTTTTCACCGACCGTGGGGACGAAGCCACTTTGGCGATGGCGACGGCTCTGCAGGCGCAATTGACCGGGGTCGTGCTGCCGGATTTCATGGTGCAGCAGCGCTGGTTTGCCGCCAAGGGTGAGCGAATCGAGCATGTTGTCATCTCCCGGCAGGCGATCTGGAAGCGGAAATGGCTGTTTCTGCAAGTGCAGGTCAATCTGCCGCATGCCGGAAGCCAGACCTACTCGCTGCCGCTGGCGCTGGCCTGGGAAGAGGACGGCCTTGAAACCCTGGCAGCCCGCCAGCCGGATACGCTGGCCAGGGTCAGCCAAGATGGCCGGCAGGGAATCCTGTACGATGCTTACGCTGACGAGACTTTCTGCAATGAATTGCTGGAAGCGATGCGCCAACAGGCATTCTTTCCGCAATCTTGCGGTCGCCTGAAATTCTCTGCGAGTGCTGACTTTGCCCGGCTCGCCGGGGATGGTTCCACGCCATTGCCGGTGCAGCCGGCGACTGCGACGAGCAGCAACACCACGCTCCGGCTTGGCGACCGGCTATTTCTCAAGGCTTGCCGGCGGCTATGGGCGGGGATCAATCCTGAACTGGAGATGGGGCGCTTCCTGACCGAGGTTGCTTCTTATCGCTACATCGCGCCGCTCGCCGGCGCGCTTGAATTTGAGGACAACGACGGCACGCTCACTACGCTGGCGCTGGTGCAGGGGCTGGTCGCCAGCCCGGGCGATGCGTGGAGTTATACGCTCGCCTGCCTGAGTCGTTTTCTGGACGAGTGTCGCCACCAACCCGACGCGATGCGGAGGCAACTCGATACCTGCCATGAGGCAATTCTGCGGCAGTTATCGACCCTCGGTCGGCGCACTGGCGGGTTGCACTGCGCGCTCGCCACACCGAGCGGCGATCCGGCATTCGACCCGCAGCCGATCACCTCCGCCGACCTGCAGCACTGGGTGCGGCAGGCTGGCGCCGAAGCGGCACAGACTCTGGAAAAACTGGAACGACACCTGCCGCATCTGGCGCGCGACCAGCAGCCCAAAGCGCAAGGGCTGTTGACAGCTCGCCCTGCGCTGCTGGCGAAGATTCAGGCCTTGCTCCCCCTGGCGGTAGAAGCGGTGATCACCAGGTATCACGGTGATTTCCACCTGGGGCAGGTGCTGCTGGTCAACGAGGATTTCGTCCTGATCGACTTCGAGGGCGAACCTGGCCGTACCCTAGAGCAGCGCCGCCGCAAGAATTCGCCATTGCGGGATGTGGCCGGCATGCTGCGCTCGTTCAACTATGCCGCCAACTGCGCCTTGACTCAGGCAGTGGCGGGAAACGCGGCAAGCGTTGATTTGCTGGAACCGTTTGTCATCGACTGGGAACGGCGTGGGCGGACGGCTTTTCTGGCGGGTTACGGCGAAGCGGTGCGATCTTGCCCGGTTTACCCCCAGGACCCGCAGGCGGCGGCCAACCTGTTACAACTATTCGAACTGGAAAAGGCGTTTTACGAACTGCGCTATGAACTGGACAACCGGCCGGATTGGGTGCATGTGCCGCTGGGCGGTTTGACAACCTTGCTGCTCAAAAATAACCGACTATACTTGCATTGAGCATGGTGCTGCCCGGTTCCATGACGCCACCGCCCTGATCGACAATACCCAGATCCAGGCGCAGGCTCACCCGCTTGCCGTAACCGGCACGCAGGCCGACACCGTAGCTCGAAATCTGTTGTTGCTGTACCTCGCCGGGCAGCGCATGGTTGCGATACAAACGCGCCGCCGCATAAAAAACCAGCAGGCGCGCCCGCACCTCGGGGGTGTCGAATACATTGCCCAGATCCGGCGTGTACAACTCGGCCGCGAAACGGTGGCCGTAGTCGTTGGCGACCTGGCGCTCATAAAAACCGGGCACCGAATCCATTCCGCCGGCGCCAAACTGCTCGCCGCTGACCAGCGCATCGCGCGTCGCCTGCCCCTGCACAACGCCGCGCAGCATCCAGTCGGCGGGCAGCAGTTGAGTGCCATTCAATTGATAACGCCACAAGCGGTAATTGGCATCGGCTCCCTGCCGCCCGCCAGGGCGGTTAAAGGCCTCGGTGGTTCCGTCGCTTCCACCGGGAATGTTCTGCGCCACGCCGAGCGAAAAAGAAAGCTCCTGCCCGCTCAGGCGAAGATTCCCGGAATAGGTCAGCGACACCGGATGGACCGTGCTATCGGGGACCAGACTTTCACCCCCGCGATCATTGGCCTTGACGCTGTTGGTGTAGGCCCGGTAATCGAAGCCATAGGCCAGTTTATGCATCAATTCGCCCCACGGCGGCAGATACTGTTCGAATCGCGCAGCAAAGATCTGACCACTGCCGCTAATGCCGAAGTTGCCCGCTGCCGTCGTCAGGTTGCCCGAATCGACATTGGAATAACCATAGGCAAACTCGAGTGCATTGCCCGACTGATAAAGCGGAACGCGATAACCGAGGCCAAAGATCGTCACCTGTTTGACGTGATCGGGCGAGGTGATGTACTGCATCGACAGCATGTGGTCGCTGTCGAACAGGTTGGAGTGCTGTACGAGCAGGCCGGTGCGATACTCGCCCGTCGTGTATTTACCATTGGCGTCCGGGGTGCCGGTGTTGTCTGCGGTCAGGGCAAAACGCAAGGGGTTTTCATCGGCCACACGCACCAGCGCATCGACTTCGCCCTCCTGCTCACCGCGACGCAGCACCAGATTGGTCTGTTTGGCGGAATTCTCGTTGGCTACACGCAATTGCCTGCTGATCCGCTGCATGTTCGGGCGTTCGCCCTCCTGCAGCGCGGGCAGGCTGGCGCGTACGTTCGCTTCCGAAAAAAACTTGTTACCGTCGACCTGAATGCGCCCGACCCGGGCTTCGACAATGCGCAGACGAACCGTGCCGTCCTCGATGTCCTGCTCGGGTAACAGGGCTTTGACCGCACCATACCCTACCGCATCGTAATACGCCTCAAGCGCGCCGATGGCCGATTGGATCGTCTCGAAATCGACCGCCTCACCCGTAAAAGGCCGCAGCACGCTGTCGATTTCATCGGCCGTTAGCACGGTATTTCCCTCGACCACATAGGCGCGTATTGCGAACTTCGGCTCGCTTTCATAGGCCAGTACAAGCCCGCTACAGGACAGGGCGAGCCATAAACCCAGAACGTATTTTGTTATGTTCAATTTGCCCTGCAACTCACCGGATCGACGCGCAGGTCGCGCAGGTAGGCGTCACGGTCGAGGAAGGATGGCGTTGATCCGAGCCTGAAAAGCTCGGTGCCTTCCGGCCCGGCAAAACCGGTTTCGCCGACATTGAGCGTAATCTGCTGACCATTCTGTTGCGTCATTTCAACGCGACCCTCCTTGACTTCGACATAGAGGCCGGGCTCGCTCATGCTGTTGCCATCGAGACCAAACAACTGCTTGAAGTCGATATCCAGCAACTCCGGTTTGGGCGCCGAATTGTCACGCATGAAGCCGGGCGTCTCCGCCAGCAGCAGGGGTGTGGCGCCAGGTGCGTCCACATAGCCGGTCTGACCCTTGGGCACAACCAGGGTGTGCTGGCCCGACTTGATCTCGATCTCGCCATCGCGCGTGGTGGCATACAGCGCCTGATCACAGGGCAGCGCAACGCTGGACTCCGGAGTGTAGTCCTGCGGATTCTTGCTGCCCGAGGGCGCGCAGACGAGATCGAAATTGGTGCCACGGATACCGACGGTGGCCGTTACCGTGTCGAACTTCACCTGCTGCGGCTTGCGTTTGCCGAGCAACCCGCTGACGACGCGCAGTCCACCCTTGATCAGGTCGGTAATCATGGTGCCGCTATCCGGTGCTTTGGCGTTGTAGCGATAGGCGGTCAGCGTGTAGCGGCTGCCGGCACTGAGGACGACGCGCGTTTCATCGCTCAATACCAGCGTGGCAAAACCGGGCGAGGCGCTCTCGACCGTATCGCCCCGATAAACCGGGTCACCGACTTTCAGCGGCTTCGGTTGCCCACCCATCGGGGTCACCATGGCTTGCCCTTCGGCGCTGAAGAGACGCGCGGCAATCGGGTTAGCCGAGACCGGCACAACGCTTCTCTTGCCGGTGTCACCAGCCTTGCTGTCCTGAGCACAATCCGCTTCGCAAATGCGTGCCACAAAATCCGTGCCGCGAATGCCGATGGTAGCCGTCGCGCCATCGAGGCGATAGGCGTTCTCATTGCCACGCTTGCCAATCAGTCCGGTGAGGTTGCGGATGCCGCCCTTGAGCAGACGCATGACCAGATTGTCCTTGTTCGGCTGATGTTCCTGGAAGTGGTAGTTGCTGACCAGCAGCGAAGACGAGGGTCGGACCGCCAACTCGCTGCCATCGGTGAAGCGCAGGCGCGCATAGCTGTTCTTCTCGGTAGTCAGCGTATCGCCTGCCTCGACCGTGGAGCCGGTGGCGACGATGCTGCGCTTGCCGCTGGCCCGGGCAACAAAGACCGTGCCGTCGGTAATCTCGACAGTGGCAATCGGCGCGGCAAAGGCTCCATGCGCCAGCAACAGGGCAGCGAGTGAAGCAACCCACAGTTTGCGCAGCAAGCTACGGCCACTATCGAAAGATTGATTCATCGGCATTCCTGACATTGTTTTACAAGACCACCCACGCGCACTCCCCAATCAGAGACAGTGAATTATTTGATCAACACCGCCCAAGCCACCATTCCGGCGCACCCCAGGAGTGCTTCCTTCGGGGCAAAAGCCGGAATCCAGCAGCTTCCTCCGATATCCATAAAAACAATCGGATAAACGGGCTGGGCCCCGGCATCCGCCGGGGTGACGAGCGTGGAAATCAGGCAGTAATGATTTTTTCACAGACGCTCAGTTACCCAGACGCGCAGCGAGTTTTTCGACCAGTTGCTGAAGATTGCCCAGCGACTGGAGGTGAGCGTAGATCAATCCCAGCTCACCCGAACTGAAAAAGTCATGAACCTTGTCCCGGTCGAGCACTTGCAGGCGGTTCTGATCGACCACGTACATGCCAGACAGGCGGAAATCGGATCCGTCGCCCAGCCTGGCCTGGGCATTGGACTCGACCAGCAGGTTGTAGTCCGCCAGACGCTTGCAGAACGCCTGGGTTCGCAAGGCCTGCTCCTGATACTCCTGCAGCAGGCCGATTACATTTTTAAGTGTTGGGCTGGGGCCATTTTCGTCAAACAGGGCTTCTCCGTCATCCACACCCAGGCATTCCGCTTTCTCATCGATGCAAACCAGCAACTTTCCATCGCCTGTATCTGCCGGGGCAAAGGGATAACGGCGAATGAATGCCGGCAGATAACGCCCATCCCAACGACCATCCGGCTTGATGAAAAGGTTCTCCGACTCGCGCAGTCCCAGCAGTGCAACCGGCATATAGGATTGATCGGCACCCTTGACAAAGACGATGGGCAAATCCCTGGACGCATCGACAAACTCGCCCATGACCAGTGGTACTGAATTTGTCTTCCTGGCAAAATCAAGGTTTCTGACCTGATCGAGCTTGAGCTTTCCGTGCTCTTCCTTGTCGAGGGAAACCACGCGCTGGTAAAATATGAGGTCGGTCATTTTGCTTCCAGTTAGAAGTAAGGTCGCGCCAGCGACTATCGGTTCTCTCCTGCCCTCCGGGATACCCGGCGACCAGGCGAGCGGCCACCCGGTCGAACGGCATTTTATTCCATCAGACGGGTTGTGTGTTGCTCGCGCGACCTTCTTGTTGATTCAAACCTCATAAAATCCCCTCACCCGGCCTTAGACTATCGTTTCATCGGCATCAATGACATTGCTTCAGGCTCGACAAATCAGCCTCCTTTTCATCGAGCTGTGCGTACTGGGCAAACAACTGCTCAATCGGGATCTCGGTGTCATTGACCAGCATCCGGTTGAAACTGGCAACCGTCTGCCCCACCGTAAATGCGTCGAACAGGACTAACTGCAGTGGCGACAGCCCCAGTGTCGATCCACCCACCATCAGCAGTTCGAGATAGCCGGCAAAACTGTTCAGGCTGATGCCGCTCAGCAGATTGGTCGAGGCAAAGCTGCCGGTGCTGCTACCGAAGCTCATGAAGCTGTAACTGGAACCGGCAGCCGGGATATAAGCCCCATACGAGCTCACGTTAAGGGTGCCGGCCAGATTGGCTGTACCCAGCACGTTGATCCAGTCGTAGCCGGTTCCCTGCGCCAATCCGCCCAGTTCGATATTGAGCACGCTGGCGGCACCCAGATTCAGGTTACCGGTGATCGTGACGGCCCCAGGTGAAAAGCCCGGCGCGATCGTGGCGTTGCCAATGAGCATATTGCCATTGACCGTGCCGGTACCGCTGATGCTGCCGGCGTTCAGGGTCACGTCGCCTTGCAGGCTGCCGCCGTTCAGTACAATGTTGCCGGCGTTCTGTATCAGCCCGTTGACAAACAGCGCGTTGCCCACCTGCGCATTGATGGTGTTGGTATTGGTGACGATCTGTGTGAACACCAGCCCGCCGCCGAGGTTGATTGTGCCCAGGTTGTCGATGGCGTTGGTGATGGTCGAACTGGCCAGGTTCAAGGTGCCGGTGTTGGTCAGCGTACCGCTGTTGGTCCACGCCACCGAGTTGCCCGCAGGCAGACTCAGGCTGCCGCCCGACATGGTCAAACTGCCCGTACCACCAAAGGCGCCGCCGGTCAGACTGAAGGCACCGGCAACATCGAGCGAGCCATTATTAGTCAGCGTACCGCCGAACAGGTTCAGGGCGACGCCAGCAGGCAGTACCGTTGCGCCGCTGAGCGTGAGGCTGCCTGACTGTAGTGTCAGCGAGCCATCAGGCAGGGTCAGGTTAGTGAACGCGAAGTTCAACCCGTCGATCACGCGGTCGCCCGTCCCGGCGAACAGGAAGGTGCCACCACCCGAGAAGCCAAGCGTACCAGCGCCCCCGATGGTGCCGTCTACCCAACTGAAAACGCCCGCCGGGTTGCTCATGTCCAGCGTGCTGCTGGCGGGCAGTGTCATCACACCACCCAGTTGCTGAGCTACCGGCCCGGCAACGTTAACGACACCACCGGTTGTGAAATTGCCCCGGTTATACAGGTTGCCGGCTATCGTGACGTTGGTGAGGCTGGCGCTGGCCCCGGCCTGGTTGGTGAAATTGCCGGGCAAGGTGAGGCTGGAGCCGCTTACGCTGCCCAGATTGGTCAGATTGCCGCTGCCACCAAGAGCCAGCGCGTTGAGATTGATCGTCGTCCCGGCGGCAAACTGCAGACCGCTCGTGATGCCGGTGACATTAAGTACGCCACCGCCGTCGAAGCTGCCCGGCCCGGAGAACACCGTCCCGTCGGCAAAATTGTGCGTACCACCCTGAAAGTCGATCGTTGCGAGGTTATTAGCAAGGAAGGTGCCGGCATGCGAGCCCCCGCCCGTCAGACTGAGCGTACCGTTGACCGCCTTGACCAGCCCCGTGTTGTTAAGCGCATTCGGGATGACCGTGGGGCCTAAACTGGTATGGTTGAGTGTGCCTGATACGTTCAGCGTTCCGGCACCAGCCAGTGCGCCACCCGCCAGGTCCAGCGTACCGGCGACATTCAGTGCACCACTGTTGGTAAGTGTTCCACCACTGAGGGTCAGCGTAGAACCGCTGGCCAGGTTGCCTCCGGTAATTCCCAGCGAACCACTCTGCACATCGAGCGAACCTCCCGTAATGTTGAAACTGTCGGCATTTAGATTCGGCCCGTCGAGCACTAGTGCACCAAGGCCATTGACGTTGACGAGAGCACCACCCGAAGGAATGAAATTCCCCGCCCCAATGAGTGCTCCACCTGACCAGTTGAAAGCACCACCGTTCTTGGTCAGGGACGCACCGCCGGCAATGGTGACGCTGCCGCCGGTCAGGTCGAATGCCGCGCCGTTGATCGCGCTGCTTCCGGAACTGATGTTCAGCGTGCCCTGATTGCTCAGGCTACCGCTCAGCGTCACATTGTTGAGCGTCAATGCTCCCTGGTTGAGCAGTGTTCCATTGCCGCCTATGTTGAGCCCGGAGAGGGTTTCACTGCTCGAAGAGGCCAATGTCAAAGTCTTGCCGCTATTGATGCCGACGCTGCCAGCGGTGTAATTCAGAGCATTGTTGATCGTTGCGTTATCGAAGTTGGCGTTTGCACCATTCAGGTTCAATGCGCCATTCACTACGTTACCATCTGCAAAGTTGTGCGTGCCGCCGTTGAACTGCACGTTGCCCGTCAGATTAAGGGTACCGCTATGATTGCCGCCGGTATTGAGCTGGATCGCGCCGCTGCTCGCACTCACCGTCCCGCCGGCATTGTCCAGCGTCACGCCAGTGGCGAAGTTCGCGTTGCCGACGCCGGCCGTCTTCTGCCAGGTGCCGGCG
>NZ_JAEUOI010000089.1 GCF_016790145.1 Propionivibrio sp.
TTCGTGGCTATAGCTGCGCAACTGCGAGGATTCATCGAGGATATCCATGACCTCGGACAGACTGAGCGGCTCCTCCTTGGCCACCGAAGCGACCAGCACCCGCGCCGAAGCACTGCCAATGGCACCGGCCAGCAGGGATTCAGCAAAGTGCACCAGCTCGGCATCGGCTTCCAGCTCATCGGTCGCCCCGCCACCGAGGTTCTGTGCATAGGCAAACGCCGATTCGGCACGCTGCGGGCCAAGAAACCGACCGACCAGCGCCTGCAGATCGCTGATTTTGGCGCGCCCGCGCCACAGTGCTGCACCGACCGGTCGCGTGTGCTTCAGGGCATCGACAAACAGCGTGGCCTGACTGGCCTCGACCGCAGATGGTGGTCTCGCCATGGAAACGGCAACGTAAGCACCGATGTTGACGAAAAAACTCCAGAACAGGCAGTGCGATATTTCATCCAGCCCGGTCAGACCAAACAGTTCCTGAGGCCGCAGCAAGCTGAAGCCGAACGGTCCCTGGGTCAGGAAATCGGCGACCAGCCAGCCCGATTTGGCAAATGACGGCAGCAACAGGGTGTAAGCCCAGACCAGGAAACCGGCGCTCAGCCCGGCCAGGGCACCGCCACGCGTTCCGCCACGCCAGTACATGCCGCCGATCATGGCCGGGGCAAACTGGGCCACCGCCGAGAAACTGATCAGCCCGATGGAAACCAGCGCGTAGGCGTTGCCGGCCAGCCGGAAGTAGAGATAACCGAGCAGCAAAATGACCACGATCGCCCCACGCCGGATGCCGAGCAACAGACGAGTCAGATCCTTGGCTTCGGCCAGGGCCAGCCCGCGCAGTCGGAGCAGGGTCGGCATTACCAGATCGTTGCAGACCATCGTCGACAGCGCGATGGTTTCGACGATGACCATGCCGGTGGCTGCCGAAAGACCACCGATGAACACCAGCAACGCCAGCCCCTCCTGGCGCTGTGCCATGGGCAGTGTCAGCACGAAGGTATCGGCATCGACGCCCTTTCCCTTGAAATACAGCAGACCACCAAGCGCTATCGGCAATACGAACAGGTTGATCAGCAGCATATAGAGCGGGAACAGCCACGTCGCACGTTTCAGATGCGACTCATTGACGTTTTCAACGACGGCCACCTGGAACTGGCGGGGCAGGAAGAGTATGGCCAGGCCGGCCAGCAGGGTCAGCGAGAACCAGCCGGTAAAATCCTGCCCGGAAGGAATGGCCATAGTCAGCCGGCGTAGTTTTTCATCGTCCACGACGTGCTCGAAGATGTCGGCAAAGCCATTGTAGAGGCCGAAAGTCACGAACAGCCCGACCGCCAGAAAAGCCACCAGTTTTACCATGGATTCCAGTGCTATTGCCGCGACCATCCCCTCGTGACGCTCGGTAGCATCGAGATGGCGGGTGCCGAAAACGATGGTGAAAGCGGCCAGGATCAGCGCAATGTAGAAGCTTATGTCGGCCAGCACCGGCAACGTTGCGCTGCGGTTCGGCATGACAATCTCCGGGTATTCCAGCAGCAAATTGACGCTGCCCGATACCGCCTTGAGCTGCAAGGCGATGTAGGGAACGATGCCGACCACGGCGATCACCGTCACCAGCCCGCCAAGCAGGTGGCTCTTGCCGTAGCGCGAGGAGATGAAGTCGGCAATCGACGTGATGCGATTGGCCTTGGCGATGCGGATCATCTTGAGCAGCAGGAACCCGCTGAGTGCCATCACCAGCGTCGGGCCGAGATAGATCGGCAGGAAGCCGATGCCCGATACGGCGGCGCGGCCGACGCTGCCGTAGAAGGTCCAGGTGGTGGTGTAGACAGCCATCGACAGCGCATAAATGGTCGGGCTGGAGATGATCGAACGCCCCTGGTCAGCGCGCTTGTCACCCCACCAAGCGACGGCAAAGAGAAGCGCGAGGTAGCAAAAGGAAGCCGCAACGATGACCGGGCCGTTGAGCATTTGCGCCGATTACTCGCTCTGGCCTTCGATGATCCAGGCCATCATGGCGATCAGGCCGGCCCAGGCGACAAAAACATAGGCATAAAGCAGAGGAACGCCGAACAGACTGCCACCGGTATCAAAAAGCGACAGCAGCGGATAGTTGAACAGGAGGCAGCCGCAGAGGAAAGCTGCCACCAGTCTTTCGCCGGCCAGTATTCTGCGCTGCATTGTCTCCCCCTGTCCTGAAGGTCGTTGACGCTAGTTTGCATCACTCTGCCCCAATTGTGCCACTCTGATCAATAATCTGCTGCGGCTTGATTCGCTTGTTTTTCAATTCAGCCACGCAATGACGCTGAAAGGGATCAAACGGATTCCCACCAATAAGGACGCCTGGAAAGTACAATGTGTGGAATGAAATTCCCCCCCGGAAAACCTGCCAACGAACTTTCGCCAGACTCGAAAGCTGCAGACATTTAACTGATAGTGGAACTGGACATGAGGATATGAAATTCCGAACAAAAAAAATGCCGCACTTTCTTTTTGCCGCCGCATGCTGTTTTTTAAGTATGGCCTCGCTTGCCACACCAAAGGCGGCCGAGCATGAAGATGCACCGGTAACCAGCGGAGCCAATGTGGCCAGACCAAAACATTCCACAACACCGGCCAAACAGCAGGCGAGCGGAAAAAACAAGAATGCCGGCAATGGGAAGCCGGCGAAATCGGCCAGGTCAACCAAGAAAACCGGTGTCGTCTCCGGAAAGAAATAGCCCGGAATCATGACCTTCACTTTATGCTAGAGTCACTCGCCGCACAGGAGGTGTGGAGGCTTCCAGGGTGAACGTCGCCCTCGCCTTGCTGCTTTCTGTATTCGCTCACTACGGAGTTCGCGATGCATCGTTACCTGTCCCTCTTATGCACTACCCTTCTGCTGCTTGCTTCAGCGCAGGCACGGGCACAAATGCCACGCCTGGAGCTGACCGCCGGTTTCCACCGCATTGAAGCCGAGGTCGCTGCCGATCAGGCCAACCGGATGCAGGGCCTGATGCATCGCCGCAGCATGCCGGCCAATCAGGGAATGCTTTTCGTATTCACCCAGGCCGATCAGCATTGCATGTGGATGCGCAATACCCTGTTGCCGCTTTCCGTCGCCTTTCTTGACGAGCAGGGCCGCATCCTGAACATCGAGGACATGAAGCCAGAGACGGAAACGAATCACTGTGCCGCAGGCCCCGCACGCTTTGCACTGGAAATGAACCTTGGCTGGTTCTCCAGCAAGGGACTCAAGCCGGGACTTCGTATTGGCGGCATCGAGAAATCGCCGCGGCCGCAATAGCCATCGCTGACCCGCCATGAGCATCAGGAACAGATTGGCATGGCGCGCGAAACTGCTGCGTAGCTCGGAAAACAGACCTTTCAACCCCTGGTTGCGCGACCGGGGCTCGCTGACAACGCACCTTCAGGCCAGGGGCCAGTTCGTCGTTCGTGTGCTGCGGCAGGGACTGGCCATGCCCACAAGCGACGAAGCCATTGCCCTGGGCATCAAGCGCGACCAATTGGCCTGGGTTCGCGAAGTGGTGCTGCTCTGTGCTGGCGAGCCGCTTGTTTTTGCCCACTCGATACTGCCCTGTCGGCCGCGCGGACCGTTGACCCGCTGGCTGGCGCGCCTGGGTAACCGTTCGCTCGGTGCGCTACTCTTCGCGCATCCCGGATTTGCGCGTGGCGCAATCCACGGCAAACGACTCGACCATCGGCATGCTCTGTTTCACCCGGCTCTCGAAGCCATGTGCCTTACCGCCACGCCTCCGCCGCACTTATGGGCGCGGCGCTCGCGCTTTGCGTTTGGCGCACAATCGGTACTCGTGACCGAGGTCTTTGCTCCGGCCCTGATCTGCGCTTGAAATTACCCCTCTATGCCCAGCAACACGCGGCTGCGCAGAATTAGCTCGACGTCGAGCGCTCAAGCCGTTATAATCCGCGACGTTTATTGCAACACTAAAATCTGCGATATACAAGATACATAAGATACACAACGCGCTTCGCGAACCTGGCCGCAATTCTAAGCCCTCCTGCCTTCTGGTGTCGAATCATTGAACACCGCCCTGGCACATGTGCCGAAAAGTACCGAATTCTCTCGCTCTGGCAGAGTCTTTCTCAACACTTTCGTTGGTTGGCGTTGCATTTCATTGCGCCCGTGCGCCGACTTTTTACGGCTGCGCGACGCTGTTCCATTCGAAAGAGAAACATGACTTTTGCAGAAATCGGACTTCACGAAGTCCTTCTTAAAGCCCTTGCCGATTCGGGTTACACCGAACCTACCCCGGTCCAGGCGCAAGCCATTCCCGCCGCCCTCGAAGGCCGCGATCTGATGGTGTCCTCACAAACCGGTTCCGGAAAAACAGCCGCCTTCATGCTGCCGGCATTGCACCGCTTTGCCGCACAGGAACGCCCGGCCTTCTCCTCAGCGCCAGGCCGAACCGCCAATCAGGACCGGCAGTCGGCGCGTTCGCGCAGCAATGATCGTCCGCGCTTCCGGGCGGCGCAACCAAAGATGCTGGTGCTCACCCCGACCCGGGAACTCGCCCTGCAGGTTACGGCAGCCACCGACAAATATGCCGGTACCTTGCGTCGCCTGAAGGCGGTAGCCATTCTCGGCGGCATGCCGTATCCGAAACAGATGGAACTGCTGTCACGCAACCCGGAAATCCTGGTGGCCACGCCGGGTCGTCTGATCGATCACATGGACTCGGGCAAGATCGATTTTTCGCAGTTGCAGATTCTCGTCCTTGACGAGGCCGATCGCATGCTCGACATGGGCTTCATCGAAGATATTGAAAAGATAATCTCGGCTACTCCGGCTGCACGCCAGACTATGCTGTTCTCGGCCACGCTGGACGGAACAGTCGGCCAGATGGCGCGCAAGGTCACGCGTGACGCGCTGATCATTCAGGTCGACGCCTCCCACACAAAGCATGAAAACATCGAACAGCGCATGCACTTCGTCGATGATCTGTCGCACAAGAATCGCCTACTCGACCACCTGCTGCGCGATGTCACCATCGATCAGGCCGTTGTCTTCACGGCGACCAAACGTGACGCCGACACCATCTCCGACCGCTTGAATATCGCCGGCTTCAACGCGGCGGCCCTGCATGGCGACATGCATCAGGGTGCGCGCAACCGGACGCTCAGCGCGATGCGACGCGGGCAGGTGCAGATTCTCGTCGCCACCGACGTGGCCGCACGCGGGATTGACGTACCGAGCATCACCCACGTTTTCAACTACGATCTGCCGAAGTTTGCCGAAGACTATGTGCACCGGATCGGCCGTACCGGCCGTGCTGGCCGCAATGGCCTGGCGATTTCGCTGGTCAATCATGCCGAACACTTCAATGTGCGCAAGATCGAGCGCTTTACCCAACAGCCTATTCCGGTTGAAATCGTTGTCGGCCACGAACCGACACGCCGCGCGCCGACCGGCAATGGCCGTCCAGGCGGCAAACCGAATAGCCGACCGGCCTGGAAGACCGGAGAAAGTCGCGGTTACGGCAACAAGCCTGCCGGGCGCAGCGATACCCGCACCAGCAGCAAGCCAGGCGCACCGAAACATGAGAGCTTCGAGCGCGCCGCGCAACGTGACGGTGCCAAAAACGGCCGCACCGGTCCGTCCGGAGGAAACCGCAGACCCTACGGCGATCGCTGATTTCCTGTGCTCCGATAAAACCCGCGTCCTGCGGGTTTTTTTTCGCCTGGCTTGCATTCCTCTGGGGTATTCAGTGACAATTTGACAACTGCTTCATTCTCCATCCGGCAGAATAACTGGCGAGGAAATGAAATGAACTCCGAACTGATCACAAGCTGGGCCGAGCACGACATTTCGCTCCTGAAAATTCTGGAGCTGGCGTCGCAAACACTCTGCATTTTCGATGCCGACCTGTCGAAACTCAAGCTCGAACGCCCCGCCAACGCCGAGCTCCTGCGCCGTTTTCTCAGCAGTGACAGGCAACACCGTTTGCACATCGCCGTAAAAAATGCCGAGCCATTCCGGCGCGAGAGCCCGCGCCTGATGAAGCTGCTGGCCACCTATACGCAAAACATGACGGTGATCGAATGCCCGCCGCATCTTGCGTCACTCAACGACTCCATGTGCATCGCCGACGACAGGCATGCGCTGATCCGCTTTCATACCGACAGCGCGCGCGCCAAGACAATCATCGACAATATCGAAGAATGCGCGCCGTACGTGCAGCGGTTTGAGGATATTCTGAAGGAAGGAGGCGAACAGGTTTGCGCGAGCACGCTCGGGCTGTGAAATGCAGGACGAATAGCATTGCACACGATTTCCTGTCGCCACAGCCTTCTCTTGATATAATCACGAGTTGATTGACGTGCACGTCGGTCAACCCGATTGACTTTGGAACGTTACTTTACTTTTCTTATCGATAAGGATTTTTAAATGAAAAACTCTCTCCTCGTTGCCGCTCTGATCGCCCTGGCTCTATCCGCTTGTGGCAAGAAGGAAGCTCCTCCTGCACCGGCCGCCGCTCCTGCACCGGCTGCCGCTCCTGCCGCGGCGGCTGCCGCTGCTCCCGCTGCTGCGGCGGCGGCTGCTCCTGCCGCGGCGGCTGCCGCTGCTCCTGCTGCCGCTGCGGCGGCTGCTCCTGCCGCGGCGGCCGATGCGGCCAAAGCGGCGGCGCCGGCGGCGGCGGCTGATGCGGCCAAGGCCGCTGCTGTCGATGCGGCTAAGGCTGCGGCGCCGGCGGCGGCTGATGCGGCCAAGGCTGCTGCTACTGATGCGGCCAAGGATGCCATGAAGAAGTAATTCTTCCTGGACGAAAAAAAGCCGGTGCAAGCCGGCTTTTTTTCGTCTGATGAAAAACAGAACCGCAGTTGAACTGTTAACAACCTGCCTGTACTGGCTCACCACGATCGGTTTAGCGAGACATCACCCCCAAAAACAATCCTCCGTTCGCCACGAGATCAGGCTGCAGGGGTATCCGCTCAGGTCGACCACAGCGGCGGCTCGTCCATCAACGCGATTTGCTCGCGCAACTCGAGAATCCGGTCCTGCCAGTAGCGCGGTGTGTTGAACCAGGGGAAAGCCGCCGGGAAGGCAGGATCATCCCAGCGCCGCGCCAGCCAGCCGGCGTAATGAATCAGGCGCAGGGTGCGTAGTGCCTCGATGAGATACAACTCACGCGAATCGAAATCATAGAAATCCTCGTAGCCGGCAAGCACGTCGGCCAGTTGGCGCACCTGATCCGCGCGCTCGCCGGAAAGCAGCATCCACAGATCCTGGATGGCCGGCCCCATGCGGGAATCGTCAAAGTCGACAAAGAAGGGACCGCCGCCCTCGCCTTCGACCCACAGCACATTGCCGGCATGGCAGTCGCCGTGCAGCCGCAGGGTGGCGACCCGGCCTGCCCGCTCGAAGCAGCGACGAACACCGTCAAGCGCCTGATCGACAACTCCGAAATAAACGACGGCCAGGTCCGGCGGCAAGAATCCGCTACGCTGCAGAAAATCACGGGGCACCTCACCGAAGCTGTGGATGTTGATTTCCGGGCGCTCGACAAAAGGCTTGAGCGCACCCACGGCATGGATACGTCCGATGAAGCGCCCCATCCATTCGAGGGTTTGTCCGCTATCGAATTCCGGCGCCCTTCCGCGCTGCCGTGGAAACACCGCAAAGCGCAGATCGCCATGCCGGTGCAAGGTCTGCCCGGCGCTGGCCAGTGCGGCAACGACCGGCAACTCGCGTTCGGCCAGTTCAAGCGAAAAGTCATGCTCCTCAAGAATTGCCGCATCCGACCAGCGAGCGGCGCGGTAAAATTTGACGATCAGCGGCGCGCCTTCCTCCATGAATACCTGATAGACGCGGTTTTCGTAGCTGTTAAGCGCCAGCAGGCGGCCATCCGGGCGCAAACCAATGCTTTCGAGCGCATCGAGCAGGGAATCGGGGGTCAGCGAGGAAAACGGGGTTATGCTGGAGTCGGCGTTCTTCATGCGAACGCTCCGACCGACAAAATGCGGAACTGAAATTCTCTCGTATCCATTCGATCAGGATACACCGGAACAGGTCGCCAGTACTTTTGAGCTATCTCCGGCAGCGATGAAACGCTACTATTCGTCACTGGATTTGCCATTTCTTCTGCCCACACGCCCTGAATCGCCTATGGCTCAAAACTCGATCGAAGTCAGTGAAGCCGCCGGCGTGCGTTTCCTGCATTTCAGCGAGGAATGGGTGCAGGGCGCCATGCGTATCCAGCGCCCCAATGCGCTGGAACTCCCCTACACCCGGGAGATGATGGCCGGGCTGCTGCTGCGTGAAGCGCCGTGGCCGAAAAACGCCCTGCTGATCGGCCTTGGCGCCGGGTCGCTGGTCAAATACATCTACCACAGGCTGCCCGGAACACGGATCACCGTTGTCGAAATCGATCCGCAGGTCGAAATCATTGCCCGCCTGCATTTCAGGCTGCCCGACGATCCGATGCGTCTGCGCGTCATCATTGGCGATGGCGCAGACTACATGCTTGAAGACAGCACGACGTTCGACTACATCCTGGTCGACGGTTTCGACAAGAGCGGTCGCGCCGGTGTGCTCGATACGCTGCCCTTCTATCAGGCTTGCCGTGCGCGGCTAACGGAGAACGGCCTGATGGTGGTCAATCTGCTCGGTCGCAGTCGAGGGTTTCAAGCCAGCACGCAGCGCATTGCCCAGGCCTTCGATGGTCGCTCGCTGGTCTTTCCTTCCTGCGACAGCGGCAACATCATTGCCTTTGCCACCGACGGCGAAACGGTTGACGTTTCGCTTGATGAGCTGATCGCCCGCGCCAGGCATCTCCATAAGGAAACCGGCCTCAACCTGACACCAACGATCCCTCGCCTGCAAATGGCGGGTTCGCTGGTACAGGATCGGCTGATCATCTGAGTGGTTGCGATAAAAGTGACTTAAACCCCACCGCAAAGGCGCAAAGTGGCAAAGTGGCAAAGGAGAAACATAGAATTCTTTTGCAAACAAAGTGTTAACTTTGCCCTTTCTTTGCACCTTTGCGCCTTTGCGGTGGGTTTGTTTCAGCCGCTGAACAGACTCTTGTAGACCTGCGACTAACCGGCCAGCGCCAGCACATGCGCGGCCATGGCCTGTACGACGGCCTCCGCCTCGCCGACCGCGCTGGCCAGTTCGAAGCGGGTCTGCGGATGTAGTTGGCGCAGCTCTTCGAGCAGTAGCGGCACATCGCGCCTCAGATGGCCGCCTTGGGCAATGAACATCGGCAGCACGACGATGCGCTCAAGCCCGTCGCCAACCAGTGATTCAACACGGTCGCGCAAAGTGGGAGCCATGAATTCAAGGAAGGCGAGCTCGACGCGCAGATCGGGCGCCTGGGCGCGTACCGCCGCACAAACCCGCCGCATCGGCGATGCCCACTCGGGATCGCGCGCGCCATGCGCAAAGAGGACAAAGGCTGTTTTTGACATGGGCTCCACTGTACAGCATCGACGACAAAATTACCCCAGCAGCAACTACTCGGACTTCGGACTGATCAGGTTCTCGAAAGAGAACACTTTATCCCATTGCGCCTGGGTCATCAGTTTCCGCTCGCTGACCACGATGTCATGCAAAGACTTGCCGCTTTCGTAGCCCTCGCGCGCGATCTCGGCGCATTGCCTGTAACCCAGCATCGGCTTGAGCACAGTGATGATGCCCAGCGAGTTGAGCACCATGTCGCGTGAATGTTCGACATTGGCGATAATACCCTCGACGCAGTTCACGCGCAGACTGTTGACGGCATTCTCCATGGTGTAGATCGACGTGAACAAGGCGAAAGTGATTACCGGCTCCATCACATTGAGTTGCAACTGCCCGGCCGACGCGGCGAGCGTGACGGTCAGGTCGAGGCCGATCACCAGGAAACTGGTCTGGTTGACGACCTCGGGAATCACCGGATTGACCTTGCCTGGCATGATCGATGAACC
>NZ_JAEUOI010000096.1 GCF_016790145.1 Propionivibrio sp.
CGAATGTGCTTGATCCAAACAGCCTGAATCCCCAGAACATTCGCAACCGCCTTTATTTTGCCTTGCTCTATCGGTTCTAGCGATACAAAACTGAAGCTTCCAGAGTATGTTGGAGTTATTCGCCTGATTGTATAAGTTGCCCCAGCGCTTCATCCGGGCTGGTGAAAAAAAGCGGCTTGACTGACCGTTGCTCCAGCGCATTGCCGAGCAGAGCGCGGGTAAAGGTGCTGGAGGTGTAGCGTGTGACGCGGATGTAATAACGCTCCACCAGGTCGCGTACCATATCCATGTAAGCGTCGATCAGTTCCGGAGCGAGCGCGAAGTTGTCGTAGTTGACAATCGCATAGACCTTGCGGCGCAAGGGTTGCAGCCGGGCTTCGATCACCCGGCGCAGGTTCTCGATTTCCTCCCGGCTGTGCACGCCCAGTCCCTCGAAGTTGACGAAGAAGAGATTATGCCTTTCATCGTAGGTAAAGCGCTGTTCGAGCGGTAGCGCCAGCATGACTTCACGCATGCCAAATGCTTGTTCGCGGAAAAGGCGTGCATCCATCGTTTTCAGATCGGGGCTGATCGCCGGCCGGAAATCCATCAGCGCCAGAATGTCGCGCTCGAGATCGATACCGGGAGCGATCTCGATCAGTTCGAGTCCGCCTTCGATCAGACGGAAAACACAGCGCTCGGTAATGTATAGCACCGGCTGGCGGCGCTTGAAGGCGTATTCGCCGCTGAACGTGCGGTGTTCGACGTGGGAGACGAATTTCTTCGTTTCGCCTTCCTTGACAATTTTCAGGGCGCCATCGCAAACGGCAACGGCCAGTTGTCCTGCGGTAAAGGTGCCGACGAAGACCACCTTTTTGGCGTTCTGGCTGATGTTGATGAAGCCACCGGCACCGGCCAGGCGCGGCCCGAACTTGCTGACATTGAGGTTGCCCTGGGCATCTGCCTGCGCCAGTCCGAGGAAGGCCAGATCCAGCCCGCCGCCGTCGTAAAAGTCGAACTGCGCAGGCTGGTCGATGATCGCCTCGGCGTTGGTCGCTGCACCGAAACTCAAGCCTCCGGCCGGAATGCCGCCGACCACGCCGGGTTCGGCGGTGAGCGTCACCAGGTCGATGATTTTTTCTTCAGCGGCGATGTTGGCGATACCCTCGGGCATGCCGATACCTAGATTGACGATGTTGTTCGGCTTCAGTTCCAGTGCGGCACGGCGGGCGATGATCTTGCGTTCGGAGAGTTCCATCGCCGGGATCGCCGACATCGGCACACGAATCTCGCCGGCGAAGGCCGCGCTGTAGGGCTCGATGAAGGTCTGCATCTGGTATTCGGGTTTCTCGGCAACCACCACGCAATCGACCAGAATGCCGGGAATCTTGACCTGGCGCGAGTTGAGCGTAGAGCGCTCGGCGATGCGCTCAACCTGGACAATGACCAGGCCGCCCGAGTTGTGTGCGGCCATGGCGATAGCCTGTGCTTCCAGCGTCAGCGCCTCCTTTTCCATGGTGATATTGCCGTCGGGGTCGGCGGTGGTGCCGCGAATGATGCCGACGTTGATCGGGAAAGTCTTGTAGAAAAGATATTCCTGGCCGTCGATGATCATCAGTTCGACCAGATCCTTTTTGGTGAAGGCGTTGATTTTGCCGCCGCCATGGCGCGGGTCGACGAAGGTGCCAATACCGACGTGCGAGAGCAGTCCCGGCTTGCCCGCCGCAATGTCGCGAAAGAGATGGGTGATGATGCCCTGCGGCAGGTTGTAAGCCTCGATGCGGTTGCTCACCGCGAGCTGCTGGAGTTTTGGCGCCAGCCCCCAGTGACCGCCGATCACGCGCGCCACCAGACCCTCGTGGCCAAAGTGGTTGAGGCCGCGATCCTTGCCGTCGCCCTGACCCGCGGCGTAGGCCAGGGTCAGGTTACGCGGGCTGCCGGCTGGCGATTGGGGGTCGGCGCCAAGGAAGCGCTGTTCGATGGCAACGGCGATGTTCTCTGCAAAGCCGATGCCGATGAAACCGCCGGTGGCCACCGTGTCACCGTCGTTGATCAGGCGCACAGCCTCGGCAGCGCTGACGATCTTGTTGCGTTTGCCCGACAGTTGCTGCGGGTTGGTCAGCAGTGGGTGGATGCTTGGGTGCATGTCATAATTCCCCTCGGCGGATTTGGTCGGATTAGTGTATCACCCTGCTCAGCGAAGAGATGCGGGAGCCAAGGCGACACGTGGCTTCCAGATCGCTCGCTGAAGACTCCGCCTCATATGCCGTAGGGATTCGATACTCACCGTCAGATCAGCCGCGATAGACGATGCGATAGATCGCGCCCGCGTAATCGTCGGCTACCAGCAGCGAGCCATCGGGCATGACCAGCACGTCGGACGGGCGCCCCCAGGCGGTTTCGCCCTCAAGCCAGCCGCTGGCGAAAGTTTCGTAGGCCACTGCCTTGTTGCCTTTCAGGCGTACCAGTGAAACCCGGTAGCCGATCTTCCTTGAGCGGTTCCACGAACCGTGCTCGGCAATGAAGATCTGGTTACGGTACTCCGGCGGAAACATTGTCCCGCTGTAGAAGCGCATGCCCAGCGCAGCGACATGGGGCCCCAGCTTTTGGGCTGGCGCGGCGAACTGATCGCATTTGCGCCTGCTGCCGAATTCCGGATCGGGCATGTCGCCGCCGTGGCAGTAGGGATAACCGAAATGCATCCCGGCGCGTGGTGCATGATTGAGTTCATCGGGCGGCAAGTCGTCACCGAGCAGGTCGCGGCCGTTATCGGTGAACCAGAGCTCACGGGTCTGCGGCTGCCAGTCGAAACCGACGCTGTTGCGCACGCCATACGCATAGACTTCGATGGCGCTGCCGTCCGCATTCATGCGCATGATATTGGCAAAGCGCTGCGCATCGGGTTCGCAGATGTTGCAGGGAGCGCCCACCGGAACGTAGAGTTTGCCGTCCGGACCGAAAGCGATGAATTTCCAGCCATGGTGGGTTTCGGCGGGCAGCCGGTCAGTAACCAGCACGGCGGCTGGCGGATGCTCCAGGCGTCGCTCGATGTCGTCATAACGCAGGATACGGCTCACCGCTGACACATACAGATTGCCCTCCTTGAAGGCGACGCCGACCGGAAGTTGCAGTCCGCTTGCAAGCAGCGTTACCCGTTGTGCCTTGAAATCGGCGCCGAAGCTCACCGCATGCACTTTCCCCGCCTGCATCGAGCCGACGTAAAGCGTCCCGCCATGGCTGTCGTGGCGCCCCAGCGTCATCTGTCGGGCGTTGTCGACGCGTGCCCAAAGCTCAATGGCAAAGCCTGGCGGCAACTTGACACGCTCCAGCGGCAGATCGGCTGCCGACACGGTCGGCGCAATCAATGCCACGGCAAGTCCAAAAAGGATACTGATTCTGCGCATGTTGAGTCCCGCATCAATGCAAGGCCTCAAATATAACTCCTGGGAGCCTGACTGGTGCCTTTGCGCCAAAATCCATCCTGATTGGTCATGCAGTTCAGCTCGTGACCCGAGGCCAGACTTCGCGCTCATTCCGGCTGGATGACGCCTGCCCGCAAAACGTCGGGACAGGTTTTTTCTGACTCCAGGAAAATTTTGACTTCTCGGCGCTGTTAAGGGCTGAAGTGGCTATTCAAGCGACAAAGCATTCGGTGATAATAGGCAGCGCCATTGATTGGTCAATGCAGTGGCAGCATGTTTTATAAATAGAGATTTGCTTAGGGATGGAAAACAGAATGGAAAGCGAAAGCGCCCTCACCAGCGCGAGGCTCGTGAAGCGCCAAAGGAACCGCCTCTTTTTCTGGACTGCGATTACCCTTGCATTGTTAGCGGTGATAGCGACAGTGTCCTGGATCGAAGCTCGTGATTCGCGCCTGCAGGCGCATTACTTTTCCGAGTTTGCGCGCAGTATCAGCTGGGAAATTCAGGACGGGGCCAATGCCGAAATCTGGCTGCCAGAGTCCGGCCCCTACAGTATCCGTCTCGGTTACACCCAGATGCGGGCGATGTTGCCGCGACTCGCTGCAGCAGGCTACGAGGTTTCAGCGCAGGCCCGTCAGTCCGAAGCGTTTCGCGACATCACCGGTCGCGGTTACTACCCGATCTATCACGAAAAGTCACAGGCCGGGCTGACCCTGCTCGACCGCAACGAAATCCCACTCTATGGCAGTCGTTATCCGGAGCGGCAGTACGCCTCGTTCGAGGCCATTCCACCGGTGCTGGTCAACGCCCTGCTCTATGTCGAGAACCAGGATCTGCTCGATCCCGAGCATCCGCTACGCAACCCGGCGGTTGACTGGGGCCGCTTTACTCGCGTGGCGCTGGGCCAGACCTTGCGCGCACTCAACCTCGAAGGCGGGCGTGCCGGCGGCAGCACGCTGGCCACCCAGATCGAGAAATTCCGGCATTCCCCAGGCGGGCGAACGCGCGATGCCGACGATAAATTGCGGCAGATGGTTTCTGCGTCGCTGCGGGCCTACCAGGATGGTGAAGACACCCTGGCCGCGCGGCGACGCATCGTCCTTGACTATCTCAACTCCGTGCCGCTGGCCGGGCTGGCTGGCTACGGCGAGGTCAATGGCCTGGGCGATGGCCTGTGGGCCTGGTATGGCCGCGACTTCGACGCCGCCAACCGCTTGCTGGCCGACCCCGACGCCGACCCGCTAGAGCGGGCGCAGGTATTCAGGGAAGTATTGTCGCTGATCGTTGCGCAGCGCCGACCTTCCGGTCTCCTGCTCGAATCTACGGAGCGTCTCGACCGCCTGACCGACAGTTACCTGCGCTTGCTGACAAGTGATGGCGGGATCCCCGAAGTCTTGCGTGACGATGCCCTGCGCACCCGGTTGACCCTCGCGCGCAAGGCGCGCGAGGGTGAAGCCGTCTCCTTTGTCGAGCGCAAGGCCGTCAACGATGTGCGCGGGACGCTTGGCGATCTCCTGGGTGTGGATGACCTCTATGCCCTCGATCGTTTCGATCTGCAGGCGCGAACCACACTGGACGCGCCTGCACAGTCCAAAGTGACGGCTTATCTTGCTCGTCTCCAGCAGGCGGACTACCTGCGCTGTGCCGGCTTTAAGGAGCAGCGCATGCTCGACCGTGGCGATCCGGTCGGCGTCAACTACAGCTTTACGCTTTACGAGAAGACGCCACTCGGCAACCTCTTGCGCGTGCAGGCAGACAATCTCAACCAGCCGCTCGACATCAACGCTGGAACCAAGCTCGATCTGGGCTCCAGCGCCAAGTTCCGTACCATGATCTCCTATCTGAGTGTCATCGCCGATCTGCACCAGCGCTATGCCGGCCTCGACGACAAGGAACTGGCCGCCATCGCCACCAAGCCGAGCGACCGTCTGAGTGTCTGGGCCATCGCCTATCTGCGCGGCAGCAAGGATCGCAGTCTGGCGCCGATGCTTGAGGCGGCCATGGAACGGCACTATTCGGCAAGTCCCGGCGAAGCTTTCTTCACCGGTGGTGGCGTGCACCATTTTTCCAACTTCAAGCATGAAGACGACGGGCAGTCGCCGAGCGTGGCCGGAGCGCTTGAGCAATCGGTAAATCTGGTGTTTGTCCGTATCATGCGCGATGTGGTGCACTACCACGCCTATGAGGCGATCAATGCACCCGCACGCTCGCTGCGTGAGGGCAATGAGACGGCACGTCAGGATTTCCTCAACCGTTTTGCCGAGCGCGAAGGCATCGGCTTTCTGCGTACCTTCTGGCACAAGTACCGCGACATCGAAGCACAGGAGCGTCTCGACGTTCTGGCTGATTCGGTTCCGGAACGACCCTCTCCGCTGGCGTCGGTATTTATGAGCGTTCAGCCGGAAAGCGACTTTGCCGCCTTTCTCGCCTTCATGCGTGAACGTCTTGGCGACAAGGCCGGTACCGACGCCGGCCTGCGTCGTCTTTACAACAACCATGCGACGCGCAACTACAACCTGTCCGACCAGGGCTATCTGGCGCACGTGCACCCGCTCGAACTGTGGCTCGTCCGTTATCTGCAAACTCATCCTGATGCCGGCCTGCGCGAAGTCGTCGCGGCCAGCGTCAGCGAACGCCGGGAAGCCTCGCGCTGGCTGTTCGCCAGCCGTTTCCGGCATGCCCAGCAGGTGCGCATCGACATTATCGTCGAGGTTACGGCCTTCGAACGGATCGCCGCCGAATGGCGCCGGCTGGGTTATCCCTTCGAGCATCTGGTTCCCTCGCTGGCGACCTCGATTGGCAGTTCAGCCGACCGCCCTGCGGCTCTCGCCGAACTCATGGGCATCGTTGTCAATGATGGCGTCCGGCGTCCGACCGTGCGCATCGATCAGTTGCACTTCGCTGCCGCTACACCTTTTGAAACCCTGCTTGAGCGCCGGGTCGAGCCGGGTGAACAGGTGTTGCCGGCCGAAGTTGCCCAGGTCGCGAGACGCGCACTCTTGCGCGTGGTCGATAGCGGCACAGCCCGGCGCGTCAAGGGAACTTACCGTGATGCCGACAACATGCCACTTCCGGTGGGCGGCAAGACGGGAACCGGTGACCATCGCTTTCAGATCATCGGTGCAAACGGGTCGGTCAAGAGTTCTCGTGTAATGAACCGCGCGGCGACCTTCGCCTTTTACATCGGCGACCGCTTCTACGGTGTCGTCACTGCTTTTGTTCCGGGGGCGAAAGCTGCCGGCTATGACTTCACCTCGGCAGTGCCGGTACAGATTCTCAAGGAGTTGCAGCCCGCACTGCTGCCCCTGATCGCCGGGAAAGACGCAGTTCCGGTGCGCTGCAGCGAGGTGCGCCGGGTTGAAACGCGGGCGGGCGAAGCAACAAAAAGCGACGCTCACGCGGCCAGGATCAGCAAAAAAGGGGGTTGATCTGGCAGAAGGCCGAGGCGTCACCAGCAGGGTGGAACGTAGAAGCCATTAAAACCGATGGGGAAACTTTCCGCCAAGATCTACAGAGCAAATTCGGCATCATCCCCCAAGTCGTGACCATCAACCGGCTGGAAGCCCGCCTTTAACAATCACTTTCTCGGCCCGGACCCAGTCGTCGGCAGGTGCGCCATCCTTGAACGCACGCTTCTCGGCCAGGTAGTAGGCTGTCTCGCGAATCGCTTGCTCTGGATCCGGGTAACCGTGTATTTGCTCATTCGCCGTGACCGCCACCTCCGGGCTTATTGGTTCAGACGCTTGAATTGCGGGCGGCTCGCTCTGATTCTGCGATTTTACAAGGTGAATCGCTTGGGGCTGCACTTCAGCATGAAGCGCGGTACTTTCTTCGCTGGCCTTGTCCCCGGGTATCGATACCCGGACCGGGCCGGCCAATTCCGTTGGCGTAGCGGCGGGCACCGCATCGGCAAGCTCACCCCGGTGCGGTGTCTCTGTGTCGGGTCTCGTTGCCACATCAACGCGGTTTGCCATATCAGGGGGCGTTACGCCGGCCACCGCTGCTGCCAGGTCGGAACGGGTCGCAACGGCCTTGTCGGATCGCTCGGAAGCGTCTGCCGGTCCGGGCAATTCTTTTTTACGCGTCTCCCACAGGAAGTTTCCAGCGACAAGAAGCGCAATCGCGAGCGGATCAAAAACAAAGATGATGATCAGGATCACGTACTTGACCGCCTGTTCCACCGACACGTTGAATGCCTCTGAAATGTAGACAATGGGTCCGGTATGCGTGTTGATGGTGATCTGTTGCGCGCGCATTTTAGGCAGTTCAGCGTCCAGTTGCCGTAGGCGCAGATTGATGCGGTCCGCCTCTCCCTTGAAGGCACTGATCAGCTTCTGACGCCCTTGCACGATGTGTGAGGGAAGGTTGGCTATCTGGGCATCAATCTCCTTCTTGCGCGCCTCCAGCTTCGCCTTCTCCTCCATGGCGGCGGTCACCAGAATTTGTTGCTGCTTCGTATCCTTGATGGCGCCCTGGAATGCGGCGGAGAGATACCCGAATGCGCCGGCAGACGTGATGGCCATCAACACCGCGGTGGCCACTATCATGTAGAACCTGAGCACCCTGGGTGCCGTACTCCACCGCTTGTACAGAAAGGAAACGGTGACAACCTTGCCCACGTCAAGCGCCGCCGCCAATGCAATAATGATGGGATCCGCGCTAAAGAGGCTCGACAAGCCGATTATTGAAATCCAGGTTCCGAGACCCTCGATCAAGAACGCCGAGGCAAAGGTCAGCAGTGAGAAGATCATGGGGGAAGAAAGTGTCGGGAAATTTTCGCTAACGCTCGTTGCTACTGGGCAGCACCAGCGTGAAGGTGAGAATACGCCAAACCTCGATAACTGTTATAAGCTATTGATTTAGTTGGTTTATGTGGTAGGGCGTGACAGATTCGAACTGTCGACCTACGGATTAAGAGTCCGCTGCTCTACCAGCTGAGCTAACGCCCCACATAATGACTTCAAACAAACTGCCGACCGCTGAAGTTTCCTGGTAGGTCGGGCGAGATTCGAACTCGCGACCAACGGATTAAAAGTCCGCTGCTCTACCAACTGAGCTACCGACCCGGAAAAACGGGAACGCCGGATTATAGGGAGCGGTCATTCGCCTGTCAACGCGAGCCTGCCGCGAGCAAGCCAGGATTACGCCTCTTGCGTACCGATGACGTAAGGTGTCGGGTCACTCAGGCCAAGCGCCGAAAAGCCTTCCCGGCGTAGCCGGCAGGAATCGCAGACACCGCAGGCACGGCCCCATTCGTCGGCCTGGTAGCAGGAAACCGTTTTGCCGTAATCAACGCCTAGGGCACTGCCGCGCCGTATGATCTCCGCCTTCGATAGATCGATCAATGGTGCGTGGATGCTCAGTGTTTCGCCTTCCACGCCGGCCCGGGTCGCCAGTCGGGCCATGGTCTCGAAGGCGGCAATGTATTCCGGCCGGCAATCCGGGTAGCCCGAATAGTCGACGGCATTGACGCCGACGAAGATATCGCGGCTTTCCAATACCTCGGCCCAGGCCAGCGCCAGCGAAAGCATGATGGTATTGCGCGCCGGTACATAGGTTACTGGTATGCCGGGCTGGACGCCATCGACCGGAACGGCGATGGCGTTATCGGTGAGCGCCGAGCCGCCGAACTCGCCGAGCGCCACATGCAGCACGCGATGCTCGCTGGCGCCCAGGGCTTTGGCTACGCGCGCGGCCGCGTCGAGTTCAATGCGATGTCGCTGGCCATAGTCAAGGGACAGACAGTAGCAGTCAAACCCGGCGTCACGGGCAATGGCCAGCGTGGTGGCCGAGTCAAGACCGCCGGAAAGCAGGACAACGGCGCGTCGGCGGGGGGAGGTTAGCGGTGTACTCATGATGGGAAATTGACAATTAGTCACTTACAAAACAGCCGTCATTCTAACGGTTTGGGGAAGAGTATCTCCCGGCATGGTGCGCTACAATCTCCCCCTTTCAGCCTGATTTCCATTTCCGGAGAAAATGATGCGCCCTACGAAATGCCTTTTCGCCCTGGCTACCCTGCTCCTGCTGGGCACCTCCGTTCATGCGGCCGAAGCGAGCCGAACGTCAGTGAAAGTCGGCTTCCTGTCCACGCTCTCCGGCCCCGGCGCCGGTCTCGGTATCGATATTCGTGACGGCTTCAATCTGGCGGTCAAGCAACTCAACGGAAAACTGGGCGGGTTGCCCGCCGAAGTGATCGTCGTCGACGACCAGCAGAAACCCGAGGTCGCGCAGCAGGTCGCCGAGAAGTTCATGAAGAAGGACAAGGTTGATTTCATGACCGGCATCGTCTTCTCCAACATCATGCTGGCCGTGGGTCAGCCGGTCTTCGACAACAAGACCTTCTATATCTCGGCCAATGCCGGTCCCTCGCAGTATGCCGGCGAGCAATGCAACCCGTACTTCTTCAACGTTGCCTGGCAGAACGACAACCTGCATGAGGCGGTTGGCAAGTACGTTATGGACAAGGGCTTCAAGAACGTTGTTCTGGTCGCGCCCAATTATCCCGGCGGCAAGGACGCGATGGTCGGCTTCAAGCGCTTCTACAAGGGCAAGGTCAGCGAGGAGATTTACACCAAGCTGGGGCAACTCGATTACGCGGCCGAACTGGCGCAGATTCGCTCGCTCAAACCCGATGCCGTATTCTTCTTCCTGCCCGGCGGCATGGGCATCAACTTCGTCAAGCAGTTTGTCGCGGCCGGCCTGTCGTCCGATACTCAGCTCTTTGCACCCGGCTTCTCGGCTGATGAGGACGTGATCAAGGCCGTCGGGGCGCCGATGCTCGGCATGTTCAACTCCTCGCACTGGGCGCACGACATGGAGAACGCCGAGAACAAGCGCTTCGTCGCCGACTTCCAGAAGGAATACGGACGTTTGCCCTCACTCTACGCCTCGCAGGGCTACGACGCCGCGTTCCTGATCGACGGTGCCGTGCGCGATGTGAAAGGCAGGCTCGACGACAAGGAAGCGCTGAGAAAGGCGCTCGAAGCCAAGCACTTCAAGTCGGTGCGCGGCGACTTCAAGTTCAACCGCAACCACTACCCGGTACAGAACTACTATCTGCGCGTGATCGGTCGCGACGCCCAGGGCCGTATAACCAACAAGACGATGGGAACGGTGTTTACGAATCATGCCGATGCCTATGTCGCGCAGTGCAAGATGAAATGATGACTTGAAACTCTTTCAACACAGAGTACGCAGAAGCGCAGAGTTCGCAAAGACAAGCGAAAGCAATTCTCTCTCTGCGCCCTCTGTATCTCAGCGATTTCTGCGTTGAAAGCGGTTTGCTATCTTGACCAATGACCCAGCTCATCCTTGAACAGGCGCTCAACGGCCTGCAATTCGGTCTCATGCTGTTCCTGCTCGCCGCCGGGTTGACGCTGGTGTTCGGGATCATGGACATGATCAATCTGGCGCATGGATCGCTGTACATGGTCGGAGCCTACCTGGCGGCAGCGGTAACGCAGGCCAGCGGGTCCTTCATGGTCGGAATCGGCACCGCCATGCTGGTTACGGCCCTGCTCGGCGCACTGCTTGAAGTGTCGCTGCTGCGCCGCCTGTATGCGCGTGATCACCTGGCGCAGGTACTGGCCACATTCGCCCTGATCCTGATCGCCAACGAAGTGGTGCGCATGATCTGGGGCGCGCAGCCGATGTTGCTCAATGCGCCGGAGGCGCTTTCCGGGCCGGTCAGCCTCGCTGGTTTCTTCTATCCTGCTTACCGTCTGCTGCTGATCGGCGTCGGCGTGCTGGTCGCCGGCCTGCTTTACCTTCTGGTGTCCCACACTCGGCTCGGGATGTGGGTGCGTGCCGGTGCATCGAATCGTGAAATGACCGAGGCGCTGGGAGTCAATGTCCGTCTGCTGTTTACCGCCGTCTTTGCTGCCGGTGCGGCGCTTTGCGCGCTGGCCGGCGCCATGCTCGGGCCGCTGCTGGCGGTTCAGGTCGGCATGGGAGAGAGCATTCTGATACTGGCCTTCGTGGTCATCGTCATCGGCGGCATCGGGTCGATTCGCGGTGCGCTGGTCGGCAGCCTCATGGTTGGTCTGGTCGATACGCTGGGCCGCGCTGCGCTACCCTCCTTGTTGCGCGAGTTTTTGTCGCCGGAGGTGGCGTCGAGTCTCGGCCCGGCGCTCGCCTCCATCCTCATCTACGTCCTCATGGCGGCCATTCTTTTCTGGCGCCCGGAAGGCCTCTTCCCGGCGCGGGGTTAATGATCAGTTATGTTGAAAGGCATAGAAAAGCTTCACCACCAAGTCACCAAGGACACAAAGTTTCACCAAGAAAAATCAAGCGGGTTTCCCTTGGTGAACCTGGTGTCATGGTGGTTTGCATTTTCGTGCTAACTCAATTCTAAATGGGACTATACGCCTCCTCACCGCGCCGCCGCATCGCTGCAGCAATGACGCTGGTGGCGCTGCTTGCGCTGCCCTGGCTGATGCAATCGCTCGACCAGGGCTTCTACGTCAGCCTGGCCAGCCGCGTGCTGATCTTTGCGCTGGCGGCAACCAGCCTCAACCTGGTAATCGGCTTCGGCGGCATGATCTCCTTCGGGCATGCCGCCTTTTTCGGCGCCGGTGCTTATACGGTGGCCATCCTCGCCGAGAGCGGAGTGGTTTCTGCCGCGCTGGCGTGGCCGCTGGCGCTCGCTGTGGCCGCATTGCTGGCGCTGTTGATCGGCGCCATCAGCCTGCGCACGCGCGGCGTCTATTTCATCATGATCACGCTGGCTTTTGCGCAGATGGTTTTTTATCTGGTCGTCTCGCTGAAGTCCTGGGGTGGCGATGACGGGCTGTTGTTGCTGCGTCGTTCGACTTTCGGTAGCCTCGATCTGAAGGACGACACGACGTTCTATTTCGTGGTGTTGGCGACGCTGGCGCTGGTGCTGCTGGCGCTCGACCGTCTCGCCCATTCGCGCTTCGGGCGCGTCATCCAGAGTATCCGCGAGAACGAAACGCGAATGGAGGCGCTCGGCTATCCGGTGTTTTCCTACAAGCTGGTCTGTTTCGTGATCGGCGGCGCGCTGGCCGGTCTGGCCGGAGCGCTGCTGGTCAATCAGAGCGGGCTGGCCAGTCCGAACCTGTTGCACTGGATGCAGTCCGGAACGCTGATGGTGATGATTGTGATCGGCGGTGTCGGCAGCGTGTTTGGCGGTGTTGTGGGTGCCGTTCTGTTGCTGCTCTGCGAAGAATTTTTCGTCGAGATATCGCCCCATTGGCAGATCGGACTCGGCCTGCTGTTGCTGGCCGTTGTGTTGTGGGCGCCGCTAGGAATAGCCGGCCTGTTTGGCTGGGGTCGAAGCCGTGAGTGAGCGCCGTACGATCCTGCTCGAAGTCCGTGATGTGAGCAAGCACTTCGGCGGTATCTATGCGCTCAATGGGGCTTCGCTGGCGCTTGAGAGCGGCGAGGTGCATGCGCTGATCGGCCCCAACGGCGCCGGAAAGACGACGCTGATTCACGTTCTGTCAGGCGCCCTGACGGCGGATGCCGGGCAAGTGATCTTCAACGGCAACGATCTGGCGTGGCGCGCGATGCACGAGCGCGTCGCACTCGGTCTTGCGCGTTCGTATCAGATCACCAATCTGTTCTCGCGTCTTACGGTGCTCGACAACGTGACGATGGCGGTGCAATCGCGGGTGCGCGACTGGGGTTCGAGCTTCAGCTTCTGGAAACCCTTTTCGCTCGATTCGGCGATTGTCGACGAAGCCCAAGATTTGCTTGATCAGGTCTCGCTCACCGGTCTGGCCGGGCGTCGGGCCTGCCAGCTCTCGCATGGCGAGCAGCGCTGTCTGGAGGTGGCGCTGGTGCTGGCCACGAAACCAAAGCTGCTGCTGCTCGACGAACCGATGGCCGGAATGGGGCCTGAGGAGTCGGTGCGCATGGTCGAACTGATCGAAAATCTGGCGCGCCGGGTGACGATGCTGCTCGTCGAACACGATATGGATGCCGTTTTCCGCCTGGCCGACCGTATTTCGGTGCTGGTTGGCGGTCGCGTCATTGCCAGCGGCGCGCCAGCGGCTATTCGTGCCGACCATGAGGTGAGACGCGCCTATCTGGGAGACGCGCAATGAGCGCGCTGCTTGAAATCGAGTCGCTGGAAACCGCTTACGGCAGCAGTCAGGTATTGTTTGGCGTCAGCCTGTCGATTGTTGCCGGCGAGGTGGTCACCCTGCTCGGGCGTAACGGCATGGGCAAGACGACCACCGTGCGCTCGATCTGCGGGCTGCAGGTGCCGCGTGGCGGCAGCATCCGCTTTTGCGGCGAACGGATCGACGGGCAGTCGGCCGACCGCATCGGTCGCGCCGGGATCGCACTGGTGCCCGAAGGGCGGCAGATATTCCCCAACCTCCTGGTGCGGGAAAACCTGATCGCCTTCGCGGCCAATCGTCATGGCGTTCCGGATCCATGGACACTGGATCGGGTCTATGCCTTCTTCCCACGTCTGGCTGAACGTGCCGGCCTGCTCGGCGGCCGTCTCTCCGGCGGCGAGCAGCAGATGCTGGCCATCGGCCGCGCCTTGATGACCAATCCGAAGCTGCTGATCCTGGACGAGGCCAGCGAAGGCCTGGCACCACTGGTGCGTGAGGAAATCTGGAATTGCCTCGACACGCTGCGCGCCAGCGGGCAAACCATTCTGGTCATCGACAAGTATGTCGAGCGGCTGCTTGCAGTAGCCGATCGGCATACCATTCTTGAGCGCGGCCAGGTGGTGTGGCGGGGCAATTCGACCGAACTCGCTGCCGATCACGGCATCTGGCATCGCTACCTCGGTATCTGAGGTGCGCAGCGACTGGTGCGATCCTGCAAAAAATTCCTGGCAGCGAACCGGTATCGTTGTCCTGCAACACCGGGAGGGCCGCTCGAACGACGCGTAGAGCTTCGAGCCAAAGGGTCAGCGTAATTTCCAGATTTCACCACGGTTAAATGTCACCGACGGCATAGACGCCAATCCAGCTTGTCTCATGGGCCGATGCGGTTGTGGTTTGTAGGCGGGCGACCTGATTATTCCTTCGGTTTGATGATCCACGCCGCGATCAGGTCGACTACTTCGTTCTCCATGCCGATGAAGCCATGGTGGTGCATGGCTTCGCAGGGGTCGCCGCTGGCGCCCGAGCCGCCGCTGACGAAGACGGTCTTCCTGAGTGGGGCGTTCTTCAGATCGTCGGCGATGTTCTTCGCCTCATGCGGACGGCAGGCCCAGCAGGCATCGTTCTCGTTGTGCACGACCAGCGTCGGCACGCGGATTCTTTCGAGATCCTGCTTCGGTACCGCGCCAGGAACCTTGTAGGCCACGATCGAGGACGTCAGCACAACGCCCGAAACCAACTTTTCGCTGTCCTCAATCGCCGCGGCGGCGGCCGAAATCGTCCCCATGCTGGTACCGATCACCCAGATCGGGAGCGGGCTTTTGCGCTTGATTTCCCTGAAAATTGCCACATTGTCTGCGTTGTGTTTTTCTCCCGTCCGCACGCTGCCGAGCGCGAGGTCGATGCCGTCCGACGGGCGACCGATCATGACGACATTGAAGGGGAAACCGGTCCAGTGCTTGCCGGTGCGGATCAGGAAGTTGCCGCTGCCCGGCCAGCCGTCTGCGCCGATCTTGCCGTAACCCCCGGCACCGCCCGAGAAGAGCACGACGGTAGCCAGCGCATCGTTGCGCCAGTAGGTGTAGATCGGTACGCTGACGCCCTCGCGCGTGGCGACCTGCTGCACCTCGCCGATGCCGACCTCCTGCGCGCGTAGCAGGCCACAGCAGGCCAGGGCAAAGAGAACGGTCAGGGTTCGAATCATTGTTGAGCTAATTCTCTGAGGCAGTATGATTAATCGATAAACACCTTCAAAACCGTGGCCCGAGGCCAGGCTTCGCGCTCATTCCGGCGGAAGCCGGAATCCAGTAACTTCCTCCGATATCCATAAATACAACCGGATAAACGTGCTGGACCCCGGCTTTTGCCGGGGTGGCGGAAGGAATTATTTTTTCACAGACTATCAGTCGTCGTGCTCGAGCAACTCCAGCACCTTTTCTGGCGGGCGCCCGATCACTGCCCTGGCGCCGCAGACCACGATCGGTCGCTCGATCAGGATCGGGTGTGCGACGAGGGCTTCAAGCCACTGTTCGTCGCTCAGGGTCTGGCCGGCGTAGTGTTCCTTGAACACCGCCTCGCCACGACGCACCAGTTCTTCCGGTTTCATGCCGAGCTTCTTTAACAAACCGCGCAGTTCATCCTGGTTCGGCGGCGTCTTCAGGTAGTCGATCACCTCGGCGTTGATGCCACGGGCAGCGATCAGTTCGCAGGCGGAGCGGCTCTTCGAGCAGCGGGGATTGTGATAGATCACGATGGGATTGTTGTTCATGGAGGGTCCTTAAAAAATCAGCGCCAGATGCTGAGCGGTGGATCGGTAACCACGGCGCGCATGATGTCGCTGCGCGAGACGAAGCCGACCAGCGTGCCGGCGTCGTTGACGATGGGTACGCCATCCACGTCACGATCGAGCATCACGCGCGCAATGCGCCGGATGTCGGTCACCGGGCTGGCGGCTACGACCGGCGTAGTCATCACGTCGCTAACCCGCTTGGCCAGCACATCGCGCACCTGGCCGTCGTCGACATTGAGCGTGGTCAGCAGATCCCGCTCGCTGACGATGCCGATCAGGCGCTGCCCGCTGTCCAGTACCGGTGCCTGATGGATCTGGTGTTCGACCAGAACGCGCCAGGCCCGCGCCACGTCGTCGTCGGCATTCACCGTGACGAGTTGTCGCTGCATGATCTGGTTGGCGTGGTAGAGTGGCCCGCGCTCAATGTTCTGCGGCAGCATGGACTTGTAGGCCTCGACGGCCTGGCTACCCAGGGCGCTGGCTTCCGTTGCGCCTGAATCGGTCGGGATGACGGTTTCCTCGATTTGATCGCCGACGCGACGCGCAGCAATAACCGGGCCGCGCCGCGCTACCGGCGAAATCCGGGGGAGATTTTCGAGTGTGCCCTGATAAATCGGGCCACTGGTACCGTAGATTGCGAACATTGACGTGCCTCCTGCTGTCTATCTTACACCGAGTCATGCGACGCCCCGCGTTGCGCTCGGAGGCTGCCAAGCCGTCATTCCGGCAAAAGCCGGAATCCAGTTTCGTTCATCTGATCAAAATGTTAAAAGAGTTGTTTGTTTAACAAACTGGATTCCGGGTCAAGCCCGGAATGAGCGCGAAGCCTGGCCTAGGGCCACGGAAATAAATGAGTTAACGGAAGAACAAATTTACCGTTGTTTCATTTGGACTGAGGCCTTGATTTCGACCCTGATTTGACTCAGTCTTGGCATTCGTGGTCGCCAGTCCGGAAAGAATGGGTTGCGCGACCGATTGGGCATGGAAAGCAATGGCTGACAAAACGGAAACTGTCATTCTGGTTCACGGGTTGTGGATGCGCGGCCAGGTCATGCTGCCGCAGCAGCACTGGCTGCGTGCCGAAGGTTTTGCTGCACAGCGGTTTTCATACCCCTCCTGGCGCGACGGCCTGGCCGACAATGTCGGCCTGCTCTGCCGCTTTGTCAATAAAACGCAGGGTAGCGTCATCCATCTTGTCGCGCACAGCCTGGGCGGCCTGATCACGCTCAGGATGCTGGCGCAGGAGCCCGATGCGCGCATCGGCCGCGTAGTCCTGCTCGGCACGCCTTATGCGGGCTGTCATTGCGGCGCCACGCTGGAGGCAACGCCTGGTCTTGCGCGATTGGTCGGACGAACGTTCGAAGACTGGTTCAGTCTGCCTCGCCCCGACCTGCCCCCGGCGACGGAGGTCGGCATCATTGCCGGCACGCGTCGCCTCGGTTTCGGGCGATTGATCCCCGGGTTGCCGCGACCCAACGATGGCCTGATTACCGTGGACGAAACACGCCTTGATACGGCAAGCGACAGCATCGCGCTGAACGTCAGCCATTCCGGAATGCTCGTCTCGCGCGCCTGCACCGGGCAGATCGCCAGTTTTCTCAAGACGGGAAAGTTCATTCATGTTTAAAGTTATTCTTGCGGCGACCCTGTTTCTGCTCATAGGTGGCTGTTCGAATATTGCCTATTATGCGCAGTCGGTCGAAGGGCATCTGCGCCTGATGGCGAAGATGCGAGCGATTCCCGACGTGGTCACCGATGCCGCCACCGATCCGGCGTTACGCAAGCAACTCGAACGGGTAAGCGCCATACGCGAATTCGCCAGCCACCAACTCGCCCTGCCGGATAACGAAAACTATCGCTCCTACGCCGACCTCGGGCGCCCCTACGTTGTCTGGAATGTCTTCGCTGCGCCAGAGTTTTCGCTTGAGTTGAAGCAGTGGTGCATGCTGTTCGTCGGCTGCGTCAATTATCGCGGCTACTTTGACCAGAACGACGCAAACCGCTACGCCGGCGAGCTGGTTGCTGCGGGCACCGAAACCCATGTCAGCGGCGTTCCCGCCTATACCACCCTCGGCTATTTCAACGACCCGGTGCTCAATACCTTCCTGCGCTACGGCGACCAGGAAGTCGCCCGCATCGTCTTCCATGAACTTGCGCATCAGATTGTTTACGTCAATGGCGATACGGCGTTCAACGAATCGTTTGCCGTCAGCGTCGAGATTGAAGGCGTGCGGCGCTGGCTGACCGAGGCGGTGACACCGGAAAGGCTGCGGGAATTCGAGAAAAGGCAGGAGCGCAAGGAACAGTTCCATCAGTTGGTGGCGGAGACTCGCGACCAGTTGCGCACTCTGTATGCCTCATCGCTGGCACCCGAGGCGATGCGAGCAGCCAAGACGGACGTGATTGCAGCAATGAATCAAAGCTACGCCAACCTGAAAGCAAGCTGGGGCGGCTATGCAGGATATGACCCGTGGTTCAGCCAGCCCATGAACAACGCCACCCTCGGTTCGATCAGCCTGTACACAAAATGGGTTCCGGCATTTCAAGCTCTGCTCGAACAGGAGGGAGGCGATCTGCCGCGCTTTTACCTGCGCGTGGCCATGCTCGCCGATCTGCCGAAGGAGGAACGGATCATCGCGCTCGACATGCTCCAGTCGAGCCGCCTGGCCTCAGCAAAATAAGCCTCGCTTGAATGGCTAGAACAGGATTTAAATACCGATCCGACTCGGGTCGCTCGACAATTCAGCGAGCCAGACCAGGACTTCTTCAGCATTCTGGTCTGGCGGGAAAACGGGATAGAAGATCTTCTCGATCCGTCCTTCGTGAGCGATCAGGGTCAGGCGCTTGTATAGCTCCATTCCGGCCACCGTGAACGTGGGGAGCCGCATAGTGCTCCTGAGCCGCAAGGTGCTGTCGCTCAATAACTGGAATGGCAAGTGCAGCCGGTCTCTGACTTCACGCTGATATTCTGTGGTCTGGGTACTCAAACCGATCACTCCGGCGTTCAGCGCCTTGAGTTCTGCGTAGTGGTCGCGAAAGCTGCAAGACTCTGGTGTACAGCCACGAGCGCCGGGGATTCCATCCCACCCGTCGGGCAATGGAACATCTGGGCGACCCGTCATCGGGTAAACGTAGATTACCCAGCGGCCGCTTAAACCGGTGAAATTTACGCTTGATCCATCCGTGCTTTGAAGCACGAGATCTGGCAGCAGCGAACCCTCGAGGTGAGAAGCGGCACCGTCGTCAACGGGTGTCGGGAGATCTTGTGGTAGCTGAGAGAGGTTTGCGTTCATGAGATTCCATTGGGGCGAGACGCCCAAGACAAAATTATGGCATGTCGGCCTATGAAAATATCGCTCCCGCAAGCGACTGCCGCGATTGTGAGATATTCTTCGCTGATGATTCTGATTATCCACGCCCATCCGTATCCGCAACACTCACGCGCCGGACGCGCCTTGCTTGAGGCGGTGCGCGATCTGCCCGATCTCGATGTTCGTTCGCTCTACGATCTTTATCCCGATTTTGATATCGACGTCGCTGCGGAGCAAGCCGCATTGGTGCGCGCCGACCTCGTGGTCTGGCTGCACCCGATCTACTGGTACAGCGTGCCGGCGATGCTGAAACACTGGTTTGACGTGGTCCATCTGCGCGACTGGGCATACGGCGAAGGCGGCGACAAGCTACGCGGCAAACACTGCCTCTGGGTAACAACAAGCGGCGGGGAAACGTCTTCCTTTTCCGAGACCGGCGTCCATCAATTGCCATTTGCGGCATTCGAGGCACCGCTTCGGCAAACGGCATTATTCTGTGGCATGGTTTGGGAAACGCCCATCGTGCTGCATGGCGCGCATGTAATCACGGAAGATGAAATCGGGGCGGCCGCATTGGCCTTTCGTGAACGGCTGGCGACGTGGCGCCCCAACCCGCCCTCGCAAGCAGCGAAGCCAATCCGGAGGCCAAGCGATGTTGACTGATGCACTGATCTATCTTGCCGCTGCGGTCATTTTTGTTCCCATCGCGCAGCGTTTCAAACTGGGCGCGGTGCTGGGCTACCTGATCGCCGGAGCCGCCATCGGGCCGTGGGGCTTGCGCTTTGTTTCCGATGTCGAGTCGATCATGCACTTCTCCGAATTCGGCGTCGTGCTGATGCTGTTCGTGATCGGGCTGGAGCTTGAACCCCGGCGCCTGATCGAAATGCGCAAAAGCGTTTTCGGCGGTGGCGCGCTGCAAGTGGGGCTGACCGGCATGGCGCTTGCTCTGGCCGCCGGAGCCGCAGGCCTCGGCTGGAAAGCCGCGCTGGTTGTGGGTCTGGCGCTGGCGCTCTCGTCGACCGCGATTGCCATAGCGACCATGAACGAGCGCAATTTTCTGCCGACCCCAACCGGCCAATCAAGCTTTGCGCTGCTGCTCTTCCAGGATATTGCGGCCATTCCCCTGCTCGCCGTCATTCCGCTTCTGGGTGCGGCAGCAGTCGCAAGCGGTGGGGCCGGTGCCGAGGAGCCGGGCTGGATGGCAGCGGCAAAAGCCATCGCCGCAGTTGTCGCCGTGATTATCATCGGCCTCTATCTGACGCGGCCGCTGTTGCGGCTGGTGGCCCGGACGAATCTGCGCGAAGTCTTTACCGCGTTTGCCCTGTTGCTGGTGATCGGCATCGCTCAGATCATGTCGCTGGTTGGCCTTTCGATGGGCCTGGGGGCGTTTCTCGCGGGCGTTTTGCTGGCCAGCTCCGAATATCGTCATGCGCTGGAAACGGATATCGAGCCCTTCAAAGGCTTGCTCTTGGGGCTTTTCTTTATTTCGGTCGGCATGGCCATCGATTTCGGTCTGCTGGTGAGTCAACCGGCGATGCTTGTTATGCTGTTGCTGGGTTTTCTTGCGCTCAAGCTGGCCACGTTGTGGCTTACTGCACGCCTGATCGACGTGACTTCCCGCCAGCGCTGGTTGTTTGCCATTCTGCTTTCGCAAGGCGGTGAGTTCGCCTTTGTGGTGTTTGCTGCCGCGCGCTCGGTCGGCGTTTTATCCAGCGAGTGGGCGGCCCTGCTCAACATGACCATCGCGCTCTCGATGGCCACCACGCCACTGTTACTGCTGCTGCACGATTGGTGGATCGCGCACGTCGAATGCGCCAGTGGGGAACGGACTAAAGCCGATGAAATCGATGAAACAGAGGCGCGTGTGATCATCGCCGGTTTCGGACGTTTCGGGCAGATCATCGGCCGCCTGTTGTTTGCCAACGGCATCAATGCGGTGGTGCTCGATCACGACCCGGATCAGATCGAGATGCTGCGCAAGTTTGGCTACAAGGTTTTTTATGGCGATGCCGCGCGCATCGACCTTTTGCACGCTGCCGGTGCCGCCGAGGCTACGCTGATTGTCAATGCGATTGACGATATCGAGGACAATCTGCTGCTGACCGACATCGTGAAGGAAAATTTCCCGAAGCTGAAAATGATCGCCCGCGCGCGCAATGTGACGCACTTTATCGAGCTGCGGGCACGCGGAGTGGAGATCATCGAGCGGGAATCCTTTGAAGCCGCTCTCAAGGCCGGACGGCATACACTTGAAATGTTGGGTTTTGAACGTTTCAGGGCGCGTGACATGGCCAATATTTTCCGGCGCCATAACATCAACGCCATGGAATCGCTGATTCCGGTCTTCAAGGATGAAGCGAGTCGGGTCTCTGCGGTCAAGATTGGCCGCGACGAGCTTGATGCCCTGTTTGCCCGCGACCGCAAGCAATTCGAGTCCGAGCATTCGTCGAAGGGTTGGCATTGAGCTGCGGGCGACGTTTGGCGAGCTGGTTGCATCGCGTAGGTCGGGTTAGCGCCAGCGTAACCCGACCTACACATTCAGCGCGTTCTGCTACTTGAAGCGGATGTCGCCCGCTTTTTCGGGATAGCAGCCGCTCTTGTCGGCGTAGTACGTGCGGAACAGGGCGAGGTCGGTTTCCTCGTCTCCGGTTAGGCTTATCCAGCGTTCGACACCGATACGCCTGTTGCCATAATCGATGAAGCCCAGCCCGACCGGCACGCCGGTAGCCAGCGCCAGCCGGTAGAAGCCGGTTTTCCAGTGCTCGCTTCTTGAACGCGTTCCTTCCGGTGTGATGCACATGCAGAAGCTCTCGCTCTGCGCAAAAATGTCTATCAGTTGCCTGATCATTCCCGTGTTCTCGCGCCGGTTGATCGGCACGCCGCCGAGCCAGATGAAAAACCCCTTCAGCGGCCAGCGAAAGAGCGAGTCCTTGCCCGCCCAGTTGAGGATCATCCGGTGCCTGGCCTTGAACAGCACACCGAGCGGAAAGTCCCAGTTCGAGGTGTGCGGATAGACCAGTACTACCGATTTCGGCCCCGGCGGCGGAACGAACACGCTACGCCAGCCAATCAGCCGGAGGATGAGTGCAGCCAGTCGGCTGATCAAGTTTGCGGCGCCTCAGTCAATACCCTGACTGGCCAGGTACTCTTCGTAGTTGCCGAGGTAGTTGACCACCGTTCCGTCGATGCGGATTTCGAGAACCCGCGTTGCCAGCGAGGAAACAAACTCGCGGTCGTGCGAGGCAAATACCAGCGTTCCCTTGAACTTCTCCAGCGCCGTGTTGAGCGATTCGATCGACTCCATGTCGAGGTGGTTGGTCGGCTCGTCCAGCACCAGCACGTTGCATTTCATCAGCATCAGCTTGCCGAAGATCATGCGCCCCTGTTCGCCGCCGGAGATGACTTTCACTGCATTGCGCACGTCATCACCGGAGAACAGCAAACGGCCGAGCGTGCCGCGAATCAGCGTTTCAACCTCGTCGCCTTCGCTGGCGGTGGCGCGGGCGTAGCCGGCGATCCAGTCGGTGAGGCTGGTGTCGCTCTTGAAATCATCGGCATGATCCTGCGCGTAGTAGCCGCGACGTGCTTTTTCCGTCCATTTGATGCTGCCGTACTGCGGCTGCAACTCGCCCATCAGCAGTTTGAGGAAGGTCGATTTGCCGACGCCGTTTTCACCGATGATCGCCACGCGGTCACCGGCGTTGAGCGTGAAATCGAAGTTATTGAAAATCTTCCGTTCACCGGCAGCATAAGCAAAGGTCAGGTTTTCAATCTCGACCGCCTGCCGGTGCAGCTTTTCTTTCTCGTCGTAATCAAAACGAATCCACGGATATTGCCGTGATGAAGGCTTGATGTCTTCCGGTCGCAGCTTGTCGATCAGTTTCACCCGTGAGGTGGCCTGCTTGGCCTTCGACTTGTTGGCCGAGAAGCGGCGAACGAAATCCTGCAGGTCGGCGATGCGCTCCTTGGCCTTGGCGTTGGCATTGGCCTGCCGCGCGCGTGCCTGCGACGAGGCCTCCATGAAGTCGTCGTAGGTGCCCGGATATACGGTGATTTTGCCGTAATCCAGATCGGCCATGTGCGTGCAAACCTGATTCAGGAAGTGGCGATCATGCGAGATGATGATCATCGTGCTGTTGCGTTCGTTGAGCACGTTTTCCAGCCAGCGGATGGTGGCGATGTCGAGGTTGTTGGTCGGCTCGTCGAGCAGCAGGATGTCGGGGTTGGCGAACAGCGCCTGAATCAGCAGAACGCGCAGTTTCCAGCCCGGCGCCACTTCGCTCATCGGGCCGAAGTGCTGAGCGGAAGGGATGCCGACGCCGAGCAGCAATTCGCCGGCGCGCGATTCGGCGGTATAGCCGCCGTACTCGGCAAACCGGCTTTCCAGCTCGGCGGCGTGCAGGTAATCCGCTTCGCTGGCGTCCGGATTGGCGTAGATCGCATCCTTTTCCTGCAAGCAGGACCACATTTCCTCGTGCCCCATCATCACTACGTCGATCACGCGCTGATCTTCAAAGGCAAACTGATCCTGGCGCAGGTAGGCCATGCGCTCATGGGTGTCTTTCGAGACGTTGCCGGCCGTGGGCTCGAGTTCGCCGTCGAGAATTTTCATGAAGGTCGACTTGCCGGAGCCGTTGGCACCGATCAGGCCGTAGCGATAGCCCTCGCCGAATTTGACCGAAACGTTTTCAAAAAGGGGCTTGGCCCCGAACTGCATGGTGATGTTGGAGACGACGAGCACTAAGAAACCTCGGGAAAGTCATTGATTTGAAAAGGCGGCTATTGTAACCGAGGCCGGACCTTTCTGAGCGCGGCAGGTAGGTCGGGTTAGCGGTTTTATCGCGTAACCCGACACGGTAGTCTGCCAGGGAAGATGCCGGGTTACGCTGCGCCAACCCGACCTACGAGAAGTCAAGTGATTAAATTATAGCAATAGGCTATCAAATAAATTGCAACAATCAATTGGATAAATACAAGTCGCGCCTCTACCATTCATCTGTCGCATCACTTTATCAACCCGTAACACAAGGAGAAATCACCATGCAATCGTTGATCAATACTGAAATCATGCCTTTCAAGGCTACTGCTTACCACAATGGGAAGTTTGTCCCGGTGTCCGATGCCGACCTGCGCGGCAAGTGGTCGGTCGTCTTCTTCTACCCGGCCGATTTCACGTTTGTCTGCCCGACCGAACTGGGCGATGTCGCCGACGAGTACGCCGACTTCAAAAAAATGGGCGTCGAGGTATATTCGGTGTCGACCGACACGCACTTCACGCACAAGGCCTGGCACGACGCGTCGGACACGATCAAGAAGATTCAGTACCCGATGATCGGCGACCCGACCGGCACCATCACCCGCAACTTCGGCGTAATGATCGAAGAGGAAGGCCTGGCCTTGCGCGGAACCTTCGTCATCAATCCGGAAGGGGTGATCAAGGTCTGCGAAATTCACGACCTCGGCATCGGACGTGACGCCAAGGAACTGAAGCGCAAGATCCAGGCCGCCCAGTACGTTGCCACGCATCCGGGCGAAGTGTGCCCGGCCAAGTGGACGCCGGGCGATGCCACGCTGGCCCCGTCGCTCGATCTGGTTGGCAAGATTTAAGACCGGCAGCAAACCACGGAGGGCACGCCCTTCGTGGTTGATCCAGCAATTGCCATTGGGAGAACAAAAATGCTCGACGCCACCATCAAGACCCAGCTCAAGGCCTATCTCGAACGCCTTCAACAACCGATCGAACTCATCGCCTCGCTCGACGACAGCAGCCAGGCGCAGGAGATGCGCGCTCTGCTCGACGACATCGCACTGCTTTCCGACAAGGTCAGCGTACGCAACGATGGCGTCGATAAAAGGAAACCTTCGTTTGCCGTGACTCGCCCCGGCACAGCGGCGCGCATCGGCTTTGCCGGAATTCCGATGGGGCATGAATTCACCTCGCTGGTACTGGCGCTGCTACAGACCGGTGGCCACCCGCCAAAGATCGAGGCCGAACTGATCGAGCAGATTCGCGCCATTCCGGGCAGCTTCCATTTCGAAACCTTCATTTCACTATCCTGCCACAACTGCCCCGACGTGGTGCAGGCGCTCAATCTGATGTCCGTGCTCAACCCCGGCATCAGCCACACGATGATCGACGGCGCGCTCTATCAGGACGAAGTGAACGAGCGCAAGATCATGGCCGTGCCGACCATCTATCTGAACGGCGAGCCGTTCGGGCAGGGACGCATGACGCTCGAAGAGCTCATCGCCAAAATCGACACCGGCGCCATTGCGCGTGAAGCCGAGAAAATTGCGGCCAAGGACACTTTCGACGTACTTATCGTCGGCGGCGGCCCCGCCGGTGCGGCAGCGGCAATCTACGCGGCACGCAAGGGCGTGCGTACCGGCGTGGTCGCCGAACGCTTCGGCGGACAGGTACTCGACACGATGGCGATCGAGAATTTCATTTCGGTCACCGAAACCGACGGCCCCAAGCTTGCCGCCGGGCTGGAGCAACACGTTCGCGCATACGAGGTCGACATCATGAACCTGCAACGCGCCGAGGCACTGGTGCAGGGCGAGGATGGCCTCAAGGAAGTCCGGCTGGCCAGCGGTGCGGTGCTGAAAAGCAGGTCGGTGATCATTTCCACCGGCGCACGCTGGCGTGAAATGAACGTGCCCGGCGAGAAGGAATACCGCGGTCGCGGTGTGGCCTACTGCCCGCACTGCGATGGCCCGCTGTTCAAGGGCAAGCGCGTTGCGGTGATCGGCGGCGGCAACTCGGGCGTCGAAGCGGCTATCGACCTCGCCGGGGTCGTCGCACACGTTACCCTGATCGAATTCGACAAGGTTCTGCGCGCCGACGCGGTGTTACAGAAAAAACTCTTCAGCCTGTCCAACGTGACGGTCATCACCAACGCGCTGACTACCGAAGCGACGGGTAATGGCGAAAAGGTGAATGGCCTCATCTACAAGGACCGGGCCAGCAACGCGTTGCACACCCTCCCGCTCGAAGGCATCTTCGTGCAGATCGGCTTGCTGCCCAATACCGACTGGCTGAATGGAACGATTGCCCTCTCGCCGCGCGGCGAGATCGAAGTCGATGCGCGCGGCCAGACCTCGCTGCCCGGCGTTTTTGCCGCCGGAGACTGCACAACGGTACCGTTTAAGCAGATCATCATCGCCCTGGGCGAAGGAGCCAAGGCCTCACTCGGCGCCTTCGATCATTTGATCCGCAGTTCGGCGCCGGCATGACGAAACGGGGTATCTTGTGGCGTTGTCCGTATCAACCAAAAATCGTGACTCTCAAACGTTCAAGGTAGCCGAGACTCTCCCACCAGATCACTCCATTATCGCGTAATCGCTTGCCGGATTCGGTCAGGGTGAGCTTCCTGGCACCGAACTCGGTGGCGCCGCTATCGACAAGAAAGTCACCGTTCATGAGGTACGTGGCGATCCCTGGCTGCACCTGCATGCCATCAAGCAGCCAGCGGGTGCCATAGCCATCGTCGCTGCCCCTCAGCATCAGCATCGGCCGATAGGTCCCCATGTGGCGCAGCACGTCAAGCGTCTGCGCGCGGCAGGGAATCAAGCTCGTTGATGAGTAGGTGTCCATGGTTCGTCCAATTATGAACCTTACTGGAGGGTCGCAGTTCAGGGCTTATTTGCTTTTTTAGCCGACATACAATAATGAGCGGACAGGTCGGCAAATTCAATACGCGGGAGGCGGAAATTTATCTCGAAAACAGTAGCTCATGCGCTCTTGTTGTATGCTTTTGCACTTGAGTACGTGGAACAAATCCTGTAATGCCTTGACAAGTCGGGCGCTGAAATTACCAAATTTGAATTGATCGATGCTGGTGATTGGTATTGTTCCAGGCTTACGGTCTCGAATTCCATTCACGTATAAATCAAAAGGGAGCTACAGCATGAGTGACCAGGCAATCATGGAAAAGGAAGCGCACTACATCTCCGGCTGGCTGGCTTTGTTTTTGTGGCTGCTGGCCCTGGCCGGCGTCATCTGGCTTTTTATCGGCAGCGTGCTGCGCCACGGCGAACCGCCGGTGCTGGCGGTTCTCGGTATCCTGCTGCTCGGCTTTCTGGCCAAGGGATTTGTCATCCTGCAGCCGAATATTGCCGGCGTGCTGATTTTCTTCGGTCGCTATTCCGGCACCATCCGCGAGGGCGGCTTCTTCTGGTACAACCCCTTCAGCAAGCGGCAGAATATCTCGCTGCGCGTGGTCAATCTCAACACCCCGACGCTCAAGGTCAACGACATGGCCGGCAACCCGATCGAGGTTGCCGCCGTCATCGCCTGGCGCGTGAACGACACCGCCAAGGCCAGCTTCGAGGTGGATAACTACGCCAGTTTCCTGGCCATTCAGGGCGAGTCGGCGATTCGCGCGGTGACCAGCACGCGCTTCTACGATGGCGACCAGCACGGGCGCAATTCATTGCGCGGCGATCTGGTGGCCGTGGCCCAGATGCTCTCAGAAACGATCCAGTCGCACGTCGAGCTGGCCGGGCTGGAGATCATCGAAGCCAAGATCACCCACCTCGCCTACGCGCCGGAAATCGCCTCGGCAATGCTGCGCCGGCAGCAGGCGGCGGCGGTTATCGCGGCGCGTCAGCTCATTGTCGAAGGTGCCGTCGGCATGGTGAAAATGGCACTGGACAAGTTGCAGGTGGAGGGGGTGGTGACGCTATCCGATGCCGATCGGGTGCATCTGACCAGCAATCTGCTGACCGTTCTGGTGTCGGAGTCGGAAACGCAACCGGTACTGTCGGTATCGCGTTCCTGAGGCAGGGTCCGCCAGCTCTGCGCCAATTTAGATTTCCCCGCCCCCTTTTTTCAGAGAGAGAGCTTGCTCCTCCCCTGAAAAGGTGAGGCCGGGAGGGGTTGCTGCGTTGTATTCATCAGTGACTGCAGTCGCCCACAGCGTCAGATACTGCACATCCGGGCGAGCAAACCCTTGTTGCGAGCGCTAACCTGTATCATGTGACACCCTGCCGCTTTGGCGGCAACTCCGGCGTAGTCAAATCCTGCTCGCCACTGAGGAATCAAAGTGTCCGCAAATTTGACTGATCTCCTGGCGGCTGCCCTTGCCACGCGTCGTTCCCTGCTTGATCAACTGCACGCTGAACAGACCAGCGCTTACCGCCTGTTTCATGGCAGCGTCGATGGTGAAGCCGGCTTGAGCGTCGATCGCTACGGCGATGTCTTGCTGGTGCAGAGCTTTCATCGCCCGCTGGTGCCGGATCAACTGGCGGCGATCGAAGCTTTTTACGCCGACGCGTTTTCCGGCTTGCCGGTGTTCTACAACGAGCGCAGCCAGGCCAACTCGCGGATTGCCAATGCCTTGCTGCCAGAACAGATTGCCGCCGCGCACGCGCCGCGCCAGTTCCAGGAAATGGGCGTCAATTACCGCTTTAAGGTGCGCCATGCCGGGCAGGACCCGTGGCTTTTCCTCGATCTGCGTGCCGGGCGCCGGCGGGTGATGCAGGAAATCGCCGGCAAATCGCTGCTCAATCTTTTCGCCTACACCTGCGGCGTCGGCATTGCCGCCGCCAAAGCCGGCGCGCGGCATGTGGTGAATGTGGATTTTTCCGAAGCCAGCCTTTCCATCGGCAAGGAGAATGCGCGTCTCAATGCGTTGCCGATCCGCCTGCGCTTCGTTAAAAGCGACGTCTTCGCTGCCCTGCGCCAGCTTTCCGGGCAGGGGCAGGCGGAGCGGGTGCGCGGCAAACGCATGCCGCCCTTCCCAAAGCTCGAACCGCACTCGTTCGATGTCGTTTTTCTCGATCCGCCGCGCTATGCCAAAAGCCCGTTTGGCGTTGTCGATCTGGTCAATGACTACGCCGCACTGTTCAAGCCGGCGCTGTTGTGCACAGCCGAAGGCGGCACGCTGATCTGTTGCAACAACGTCGCCGAAGTCTCGCGCGCAGACTGGCTGGATCTGCTCGAACGCAGTGCGCGCAAGGCCGGGCGGGGTATTCGCGAAGTCGAGTGGATGGCTCCCGAGGCTGATTTCCCCAGCCTCGACGGGCAAGCGCCGCTGAAAATGGCCTTGTTGCGGGTTTGATCGTTTGCGCCTTACTTGTTTTTCGGTAGCCAGTGTCGACTTATGCTGCGAAGTAAATCCTCCTGGGGGACGCTTCACTAACCCGACCTGCAATCGACTATTCTCCTGACTTGATGGAACCCCTACCCATACATGAAAACCCCGAAAAGACTCACCGCACTGGTTGAAGAAGGCCTCGTTGATGAAGTGATTGGCCAACTGATGAGCGGCAAGGAAGCCACTGTCTATGTCGTGCGCTGTGGCGAAGCCATTCGCTGCGCGAAGGTTTACAAGGAAGCCAATCAGCGCAGCTTCCGCAAGAACGCCTCCTACCAGGAAGGCCGCAAGGTAAAAAACAGCCGGCAAGCGCGCGCCATGGACAAAGGCAGCCGCTATGGGCGCCAGATGCAGGAAGAGGTCTGGCAGAGTGCCGAGGTCGATGCCCTCTATCGCTTGTCCGCTGCCGGGGTGCGGGTGCCGCAGCCGCATCTCTGCTTCGCGGGGGTGTTGCTGATGGATCTGGTGCTCGATGCCGAGGGGCATGCGGCACCGCGCCTCAACGATGTCGAACTCTCCGAGGAACTGGCGCTGGCGTTTCACGCCCTGCTGGTCAATCAGGTGGTACGCATGCTGTGCGCCGGAGTCATCCACGGCGACCTTTCCGAATACAACATCCTGGTCGGCGAAGGCGGACCAGTGATCATCGACCTGCCGCAAGCCATCGATGCGGCGGGCAACAGCAACGCCGCCGAAATGTTCGAGCGTGACGTGATTAATCTACGCACCTACTTCAGCGCCTTCGCCCCGTCGCTCAAGGACACCCAGTATGGCAAGGAAATCTGGGCGCACTACGAAAGCGGCTTGCTCACCCCGGACCTGCCCTTGACCGGCCAGGTCGTCCTCGACGAACGACTCGCCGACGTCGACGCCGTTCTGCTCCAGGTCGAGCTGGCCATCAGGGAGAATGAAATCCGGCGCATGTGCCAGTAAGTTGCACTCGTACTCATCATCCCCATTTCGGGGCTGATCAGCCCCAATCCAGGGAACGCCTGCCGGCTACTATTGATGCTGGGGCGTCTCCAAGTGCCTGGCGATTGCGAAACATCAGTGTTTCTCCGACGCACATGGCCGGGGGGGTCGTATCACGTATCGTCATCGCCATGACCAGCGAACGGGTATTCCCGAGCAGTTTGGCCTGAAGAGTCTTCTGCGCTACGATGAATTACTGCGCCGTCCTGGTGTCAAAATTTATTCTTTCTTCCAGGCGTTGGTGTCACCCTTATGTGAGCGTCAAGAAATCCAAAAATGAAAATCAATCTGCAGCGAACTATTACCTCTCTGACCAACGCCCTCGATTTTGTTGGCACCGACGAATATCACCACGGCAAGCGTGTGGCGCTGATGGCGGTGGCGATTGCCAATGAAATGAACTGGTCGCAGCCGCGCTGCGAAAGAATGCTTTACGCCGGGATGCTGCATGACTGCGGCGTCTCGCGTACCAAGGAGCACCGCGCCATTACTGAAACCCTCGAATGGGAGGGAGCGCAGCAGCACTGTCTGCGCGGTGCCGATTTTCTGGCAGCCTGCCCGCCGCTGGCCGGTTTCTCGTTGATTGTTCTCTGGCATCACACACGCTGGGAAACACTACTGCTTGAAGATCTCGACGACAATCTGCGTCTCGAAACCAATCTTGTATTTCTCGCCGACCGTGCCGACGTTCTTCTCGCGCCCTATTTCATCGGTCCGGCGCTGAAGAACGAAATCCTCTGGGAATACCCCGGGATCATCGAGCGCATAACCGGTCTTGGCGGCACCTTGTTTGCACCGGTACTGGTCGAGGCTTTCCGACGTGCCGCTACCCGCGAATCGTTCTGGCTGGCCATGGATCCAAGCTACATCGAAGACCAGATCGAGGAGCATCTGCACCGTGGCCAGCCGGTCGAACTCGGTACCGCCGATACACTAGCCATCGCCGGAATGTTCGCGCACACCGTTGATGCCAAGAGTTCCTACACACTCGAGCATTCGACCCGTGTGGCCCGTATCGCGCGTCATCTGGCCTATGCCTCCGGCATTCGCGGCGAACATCTTGACCAGGTCGAAATTGCCGGTCTGCTGCACGATATCGGCAAACTGCGCGTACCGGAGGAAATCATTGACAAGCCGGGCGTCCTGACACGCGAGGAACGGGCCTTTGTCATGCGTCACAGCTATGACACCGGTCACATTCTGAGGAAAGTATTCCCTGGGCAGCCGATTGCCGACTGGGCCTCGATGCATCACGAAAACCTGCTCGGCACCGGCTACCCTTTCCATAGCCAGGCCTCGGAGATCCCGCTCGAAGCGCGGCTGATCTCCGTCGCAGATATTTTCCAGGCACTGTCGCAGGAACGGCCATACCGTGGCCATATAGCCAAAAGCGAAGTGATGTCACGCCTTGACAGTCTGAGTGCGCAAGGGCGCATCGATCCGGAAATGGTCAAACTGCTGCACAGCCAGCTTGATCGCTGCTATGCGCTGGCGGTCGACCCGGATGAGTTGTCACCGCGAGCAACAGTCTGTGGATGAGGACTATTCGGGCAAGGTCATGGTGGCTACCAGCACAGTGACGGCGGAGCCTGAAAGCAGTACCCGGTCGGCCTTGAGCGCGCACAGCAGGTCGCCCCCGCGTCTGGAAACCTGCCGGGCAGCCAGTGAATTCTTTCCCAGCCGCTTTGCCCAGTAGGGCGCCAGTGCGCAATGCGCGGAACCGGTCACCGGATCTTCAGGGATACCGTACTTCGGCGCAAAGAAACGGCTGACAAAGTCGACGTCGCTACCCGCTGCGGTGACGATCACGCCTCGCCGGTCAAGCCGGCTGAGCAACGAGTGATCGGGGGTGATCGCGCGGACGATATCCTCGCTGCCGAAAACGGCGATGTAATCATCTGCCGCCAGTACCTCGAGCGGACGCTGTCCGAGGCCTTCGGCCAGGGCTTCCGGCGCAGGACAGGCCAGAGGCGGCTGCGCAGGAAAGTCCATTTCGAGCAGGCCGCCCCGGCGCCCGACGGTCAGATCGCCACTGTGCGTTTCGAAGACGATCGTCGGGTTTGGATAGCCGAGTATCTCGAACAGTACATGCGCCGCCGCGAGGGTGGCGTGTCCGCACAGATCGACTTCCCTGACCGGCGTAAACCAGCGCAGCCGGAAGCCCTTGACCGATGGCACGAAAAAGGCCGTTTCCGAAAGATTGTTCTCCTCGGCAATGGCCTGCATCAGGCTGTCGTCCGGCCAACTGGCGAGCGGGCAAACCGCCGCCGGGTTCCCGGCGAAAGCGCGGGTGGCGAAGGCGTCAACCTGATATTGCCTGATGCTGTACAAGGGCGGGCTCCTTCAATGAAACTGCCGGCAAACACAATCAAAGGTCAGTTCGTCGCCGCCTGACGACGGATAGCGTAAGCCTGCAGATGCGAATAGGCGAGCCTGAGCATCGGGGCTTCAACCCCATTCGCTTGTGCGCGGGCAAGCATGTCGCCAAGAATGTGATCTGCTTCGGTCGGCCCGCCGCGTTCGATATCGCGCAGCATCGAGGCCATCAGCCCCGACCCGCTGTCGGTCAACTGCTTGCGATAAGCGGCCAGTTGCGCATCAGCCACGGCGTGGCCGCTGGCTTCGGCAACCCTGGCACATTCGGCAAGCAGGCCGGTAATGAAGGCTTGACCAGCCACCGTGCTCAGAATGTTACCGATACTGGCGCGAAACAGGCAGGTTGAACCGGCCAGAGTGGACAAGAAAACGAACTTGTCCCACATCGCCTGTTCGATATTGTCTGAGAGTGTAAAGTCGAACCCTGACGAAGAGAGCAACTGCGCCACCGGCTGCAGCCATTGCGAGGGCTGCGGCGCAAGCGCACCGGTGAAGAGCTTGTGCAACTTGAAATGGTGTTTTATTTCACCGTCCGGCGTCAGCATGACCGATATGAATGCCACACCGCCCAGCACGCGCTGCGGACCAAAGCGGGCGACCAGGGTATCGATGTGCAAAACGCCGTTCAACAAGGGCAGGATGACGCTCTGTTCGCCAACGGCCGGCGTGATCGCCTCAATCGACGATTCCAGATCGTAGGCCTTGCAGGAGAGCATGATTACGTCAAAGTGAACGCTCAGCTCGTCCCTGGTCAACACCCTGGGGTTGATCTGCAAGTCGCCGGAAGGGCTGGAAACTTTCAGCCCGTTTTCGCGCAACTGCGCCGCCCTGGCCGGACGCACCAGAAAGGTGACATCGCCGCCTGCGGCATGAATTCTGGCTCCGAAATAGCCGCCAATTCCGCCCGCTCCCAAAACAAGAATACGCATCAAAGATCTCCCGGGAATCGTAAAAAATAAAGTCCGGTACTTTACCTCATTTGTGCTCTCGACATAGCCTTGCGTCGGAAAATGGGGTGTCGGAGCAAAGTTGAAAAATGCTTCGCTTTTCAAGCGTATACTCCCGTCTCCTGTATTCCTGCCTGCCCACAACATGTCCGCACCGCTTGCCCTGTCTCCCGCCTCCGCCTATGAGGTTGCCACCCTCGGCCAGATCTTCACGCCGCCGGCTATCGTCGATTGCATGTGCACGCTGGTACGCAACAGTGGCCGAGTGCTCGAACCGGCCTGTGGCGACGGCGCTTTTCTCCGGCATTTCCCCGGTGCGCTGGGGATCGAGATCGACCCCCGGCATACACCGCCGGGCGCCGAAGTCATGAATTTCTTCGAACTGGCGGAGGATGAGCTTTTCGACACGATCATCGGCAATCCCCCCTACGTGCGCTATCAGGATATTTCACCGGGGACGCGGCGACTGGCCAGAGGCAGTGTGCTCGACAAGCGATCCAACCTCTATCTGTTCTTCATCGAGAAGTGCCTGCGCCACCTGGAGACCGGCGGTGAACTGATCTTCATTACGCCACGCGACCTGCTCAAATCGACTTCGGCCGTACCACTCAACCGCATTCTGTTTGCCGAGGGAACGATCACCGATTTCATCGATCTGGGCGACTCGCGGATGTTCGACGGCGCAACGCCGAATTGCGCGATCTGGCGCTTCGAGAAGGGCAATCGCTCACGACTGACTCGGTATGCCACGCTTGGCCTGGCTGATGGAGCGGCCGGACTTCAGCGTTTGTCGTGGGAGGATCGACGCTTCATGGAAAGCGGCGGCCACCTGTTGTTCACACGTCACGACTATCCGCTTTGTCTTTCTGACATTGCTTTCGTCAAGGTGGGCGCGGTGTCGGCGGCTGACGATCTTTACACCAGTGACGAGTTCGGCAACCGCGACTTTGTCTGTTCATCAACAGTGGCCGATGGCAAGACGCGTCGCATGATCTGGTGCGAGCCCGGTGAGCCTCCGCCGGCGGTGCTGTTGCCGCACAAGGAGCGCCTGATAGCGCGCCGCATCCGCAACTATGACGAGTTCAACTGGTGGCAGTGGGGGCGCGGTTATTACCAGTCGGCGCAGCCGCGTATTTACGTGAATGGCAAGACGCGCCGCTCGCAACCGTTCTTCGTTCATGATTGCCCGAATTACGACGGCTCCGTACTCGCCATTTTTCTCCGTGACCCGACGCTCGATGTGCACCTGCTGGCCGAGGCCCTGAATGGCGTCGACTGGGCCGATCTCGGCTTTGTCTGCGACGGACGCTTTCTGTTCACCCAGCGCAGTCTGGAGCAGACGCCGCTGCCCGGTTCCTTCCATGCTTACCTGTCACAGTCCGGTGTAACATGGTTGGACAAACTCAGAAAACTGTTCTGAAACTGAAAGATCACGCTGCACGGCCTGATCGGAGACAAGCCATGGTTCCTCAACTGAAAACCGCCCTCACCGGACCGCTGCTGGCGCTTGAGGCGAAGTTCCTCGACGCCACACCGGATATTGAACGCTGGCTGCGTGGCCAATGGCAGGAGCACACGCCGCCATTCTACGGTTCGGTCGATCTGCGCAACTCCGGCTTCAAACTGGCGCCGGTCGATATGAATCTCTTTCCCGGCGGTTTCAATAACCTGAATTCGGCCTTCCTGCCGCTCTGCGTGCAAGCCGCGATGACGGCTATCGAAAAAATCTGCCCGAGCGCAAAGAGCCTGTTGCTGATTCCCGAAAACCACACACGCAACCTCTTCTACCTCCAGAATGTGGCCCAACTGGTGAGCATTCTGCGCCTGACGGGTCTCAACGTTCGTCTGGGCTCGTTGCTGCCGGAGATCGACAAACCGACGCCGGTCGAGCTGCCCAACGGCAAGACACTGCTGCTCGAACCGCTGCTGCGTAGCCAATACCGCCTTGGCGTCGAGGGCTTCGATCCGTGCGCGATCCTGCTCAACAACGATCTGTCGGCCGGCATTCCGGAAATTCTGCAGAATCTCGAAGAGCAGTTCGTGTTGCCGCCGCTGCATGCCGGCTGGGCGGTACGGCGCAAATCCAACCACTTTGCCGCCTACGACGAAGTGGCGGGTGAATTTGCCAGTCTGGTGGGTATCGACCCGTGGCAGATCAACCCTTACTTCGCGGTATGCGACAGCGTCAATTTCCATGAACGGCAGGGCGAGGAGTGCCTGGCGTCCAACGTGCATGCGGTGCTCGGCATGATCCGCGAGAAATACAGGGAATACGGTATCAAGGAGACGCCCTATGTGGTGGTCAAGGCCGATGCCGGTACGTACGGCATGGGCGTGATGACGGTCAAGGATGCTTCCGAAGTCACCGGCCTCAACCGCAAGCAACGCAACAAGATGTCAGTCATCAAGGAGGGCATGAGCGTCTCGCAGGTGATCATTCAGGAGGGCGTACATACCCACGAACGCGTCGGCAAGGGCGAAAAGGCGGGTGTCGCCGAGCCGGTGGTATATATGATCGACCGCTTTGTCGTCGGCGGTTTCTACCGCGTGCACTCCGGACGCGGCAAGGATGAAAACCTCAACGCTCCAGGCATGCACTTTGAGCCGCTGGCCTTCGAAACCAGTTGCTCGCTGCCCGACCACGGCCAGAACCCCGATGCGCCGCCGAACCGTTTTTACGCCTATGGCGTGGTCGCGCGCCTGGCACAGCTTGCCGCCTCGCTGGAACTGGAACGTACGGCACCGGCGGAAGCCTAGGGATGTTGAGATTGATTCAAGTCTTGGTGGTTCGCCTTTTCTCGTTAACCGAATACCCGCTTTGACACTCGTCAGGAGTTGATGAAATGCGCTTCGCTTTCGTTCTCGATCCGCTCGATTCGCTGAAGGCCTACAAGGATTCGAGCGTAGCCATGATGCGTGCGGCGCAGGCGGCCGGTCATGCCGTGTGGGCGATTCAGCAGTCGGCCATTCATTGGTCGGCGCTGCACGGCGTGTGCGCCGAAGCGGTGCATCTGGAACTGCTCGTAGACGATGCCGAGTGGTTCGTCGAAATTGACCGCCATGTCGTTCCGCTGCGCGATTTCGCCGCCGTGGTGATGCGCAAGGATCCACCCTTCGACTTCGAGTACATTACCAGCACCTGGCTGCTCGCCCGCGCCGAAGCCGAAGGCGGGCGAATTTTCAACCGGCCGCAGGCGCTGCGCGATCACTCCGAGAAGCTTGCCGTCGCTGAATTTTCACGCTTCGCGGTGCCGACGCTGGTGGCGCGCGAGGCCGCCCGGATCCATGGCTTCATCGACAACCAGCGCGATGTCATTCTCAAGCCGCTCGACGGCATGGGCGGAAGCCAGATTTTTCGTGTCCGCCACGACGATCCGAACCGCAACGTCATCGTCGAGACCTTGATGCAGGACCGGCTGGCGCATGATGGAACGCGCACGATCATGGCGCAACTCTATATCCCCGAAATCGTCGACGGCGACAAGCGTATTCTGATCGTTGGCGGTGAAGTCGTTCCGTTTTGTCTGGCACGCATCCCGAGGGCGGGTGAGACGCGAGGCAATCTGGCCGCCGGCGGAACCGGTGTGGCGCGCGAACTGAGCGCCCGCGACCGCGAAATTGCCGGCGCGCTTGCACCGGTACTGGCAGCGCGTGGACTGCTGCTGGTCGGTATCGACGTGATCGGCGACTGGCTCACCGAAATCAACGTCACCAGCCCGACGTGCATGGTCGAAATCTGCGAACAGACGGGTTTTGACGCCGCCGCTTTTTTCATTGCCGCGCTGGAGCGTGAATGCCCGCTGCCCGCCTAGTTTATCTGGCTGTCCTGGTATTTTTTCTTGCGGCCTGCGCCAAGGCACCACTGCACCATCAGGAGTCCTTCGTTTTCGGCACCCGTGTCGAAGTGCTGATCGCCGGCCTCGACGAAGCGCAGGCGCGTCCGGCGGCGGCGGCCGTGTTGCGCGAATTCGACCGCCTGCATCGTACCTACCACGCCTGGCAGGCGTCTGACCTGAGCACGCTGAACGAGTCTATCGCCGCCGGCAAAACGCTGGAAGTGACGCCGGAGATGGCGGCTCTGATCGCCGACGCACAGCGCATTGCGGCGGACGGCGAGCAGCTTTTCGACCCCGGCATCGGTGGTCTGATCCGCCTGTGGGGCTTTCAGTCGGATGAATTCAAGGCCAAACTGCCCGATCCTGAGTTGCTCGCCAGGTGGCGTGCGGCTCATCCCGGCATTGCCGACCTGCAACTTGACGGGTTGCGCGTGAGCAGCCGCAACCGTGCCGTAGCGCTGGATTTCGGCGGTTATCTCAAAGGGGTTGCACTTGACCGGGCGGCGGACATCCTGCGCGCGCAGGGCGTGAGTAACGCATTGATCAACATTGGCGGCAACGTCCTGGCGCTCGGAACGAAGAACGGCGAGCGCTGGCGCGTCGGCATCCAGCATCCGCGTCAGCCGGGGCCGCTGGCCACGCTGGAGCTCAACGACGGCGAAGCCATTGGCACATCCGGCGACTACCAGCGCTACTTTGAACTCGACGGCAAGCGCTATTGTCATCTGCTCGATCCGCGCAGTGGCGTGCCGGTCATGCACACGCAGTCGTTGACCGTGCTGATTACGCCGCGCCCGGCGGCGGGCACGCTCTCCGATGCGGCGTCCAAGCCACTCTTCATCGCCGGTCCCGACTGGCCGCCGCTGGCGAAAAAGATGGGGGTCGGCCAGGTGTTGCGTATTGATTCCGAGGGACGCCTGCAGATCAGTTCCGCTCTGCATCGCCGCCTTGAATTCGTCGGTACGCAAGCAAAAATGCCGGAAATAATTCCCTGAGGTGGTTCCGGCACTTCCGAAAACCACGGAATCACTTAGAATGCTGGCTGATCTCACAGGAACGCACGATGATTGGCATTCTTCTGATAACGCACGGCACGTTTGGCGAAAGCCTGATTCAGAACGTGTGCCAGGTTCTCAACAAACGCCCGCCATTGATCGGCCAGCTCGGCGTTGCCGCGCAGGACGACCCGCTGGACATGCTGCCTCTCGCCCGCTTGCGATTGAGGGAGGTTGATGAGGGCGACGGGGTGTTGATCATGACCGATATATTGGGCGCCACGCCGTCCAATCTCGGCTTGAAGCTTCTGGTACCGGGCCGGGTCGAAGGCGTTGCCGGCGTCAGTCTGCCGATGCTGTTGCGCGTCCTGACCTATCGCAAGAGCAGTATGGAAACATTGTTGCAAAAAGCCATCAGCGGTGGTCACGATGGCGTCATTTGCATGCCCCTACCCTAGCAGATTGATCGACTGGAATCTTGATGGCACGTGCTGAAACCGAAATTGTCAACAAACTGGGCTTGCATGCACGCGCTTCGGCCAAGCTGACACAGTTGGCCGGCAGCTTCGATTCCGAAGTCTGGCTGGAGAAGGGGGCGCGCCGGATCAACGCCAAAAGCATCATGGGGGTGATGATGCTGGCGGCCGGCAAGGGATCGAGGATTGTGATTGAAACCATCGGCCACGATGAGCAGGCGGCACTCGAATCGCTCCTCAATCTGATCGCTGACAAATTCGGCGAAGGAGAATAAGCAAACCATGAGCTTCACTCTGCACGGTCTCGCCGTCTCGAACGGTATCGCCATTGGCCAGGCGCACCTGATCTCGCAGGCAACGCTTGAGGTCTCGCATCTGGTCATTGCGCAGCGCATGGTGGAGAAGGAAGTCACCCGTTTCGAAACGGCACTGGCCAAGGTACGCACCGAGTTCGGGGTGATCAAGAATGGACTGGGCAAGGCACCGACCGATATCGGTGCCTTCATTGACCTGCATCTGCTGATCCTGTCCGATCCCGAGCTCTCCGAGGTGCCCAAGCAAATCATTCGTGAACGGCGTTGCAACGCTGAATGGGCGATCGTCCAGCAGATGGAGCTTCTGGTCGCCCAGTTCGAGAAGATCGAAGATGTTTATTTGCGCGAGCGCAGTTACGATGTGCGCCAGGTCGTCGAACGTATCGTCCGCGAACTGGTTGGCCGGTCGGGCCATGCCGCTGCCAAGTCCGCCAAGGGGGTCAAGGGAGAAAACCTGATTGTCGTTGCCCATGATCTTTCCCCGTCCGACGTCATGGCCTTCAAGGACCAGAATTTCGCTTCGTTTGTTACCGATGTCGGTGGTTCCACCTCGCATACCGCGATCCTGGCGCGCGGCATGGGCATTCCGGCCGTGCTCGGTCTGCACAACGCCCGGCAGTTGATTCGCGACAAGGAAACGCTGATTGTCGACGGCACGCGCGGCGTGGTGATCGTCAACCCCGATGCGCGAATCCTGGAGGAATACGAGCTCAAGAAATGTCAGATCGAGATCGAGCGCTCGAAGCTCAAGCTGCTGAAAACCACGCGCTCAACAACACTCGACCGGGTCAAAATCGATCTGCTCGCCAATATCGAAGAGCCAAGCGACGTTACGGTGGCACTTGAAAGCGGCGCCGAAGGTGTGGGTCTGTTCCGTACCGAGTTCATCTTTCTCGGTCGCGGCGACATGCCGAGCGAGGACGAGCAGTTCGAGGCTTATCGCAAGGTCGTCAAAGGCATGCAGGGACGACCGGTAACGATCCGTACCTTTGATCTGGGCAATGACAAAAACATTCATTCGGACGACGCGATCGGTGAGCGAAAACGCGACAACCCGGCGCTAGGCCTGCGCTCGATTCGTCTCTCGCTGGCCGAACCGAAAACGTTCCAGTCGCAGTTGCGCGCCATCCTGCGCGTCTCCAAGCTGGGCAAGGTCAAGATCCTGATCCCGATGCTGTCGCACGCGCATCAGATCGACCAGACACTGGCCGCGCTGGAGCAGGCAAAATCCAGCCTGCGCGGGGAAAAGATTGCTTTCGACGAGAGTATCGAAATTGGCGGGATGATCGAGGTTCCGGCGGCGGCACTGGCGGTCGGCATATTCCTGCGCCGCATGAATTTTCTTTCGATCGGCACCAATGACCTGATCCAGTACACGCTGGCCATTGACCGCAGCGATGAGCAGGTCTCGTATCTCTACGATCCGCTGCACCCCGCGGTACTGATGCTGCTGGCACACGTCATCAGCACCGCCGAGAAAGTCAATATTCCGGTTTCGATGTGCGGCGAACTGGCGGGCGACCCCAAGCTGACCCGCCTGCTGCTGGGCATGGGTTTGCGCCAGTTTTCGATGCATCCGGCGCAGATCCCCGCAGTCAAGCAGAAAGTGAAGCAGAGCAATATTTCCGAAGTCATTCCGATCGTACGTCGCATACTGCGTCTTGAGGAGTCAGCGAAAATTCAGGAACAGATTGAACGCCTCAATGCCTGAATCAGCGTACACGTCGCGAATGCTCACGCTTGGCATGGAGCCAGCCCGGTCAGTTTTTTCAGGCCGACTGGTTTATCCTAGAAGGAGCAGTTGAGCGCGACCGCCGCAACACCAAGTTTGGTGAGTGTTTGGCCCTCACCCCAACCCTCTTCCGCGGGGAGAGGGGGTTTGCACCCTTCGCCCTGCGGGAGAAGGGCCGGGGATGAGGGACTACGATATTGCCATTATGCTCAACTGCGTTTTTAGGTTTATTTTTCCAATTCGATAATGATGTCAAAAGAAAATTCTGTCGGAGTCGTTGTCCCGCAACGAGTCCGTTTCAATGAGCCGATGCGGCTCAAGAGTGGCGCCTTGCTGCCCGGTTTCGATCTCGCCTTCGAAACCTACGGCACGCTCAACAGCGCACGCACTAATGCCGTGCTGGTTTGTCACGCCCTTTCCGGTGGCCATCACGTTGCCGGTGTGTACGCCGGCGAGCCGAGGAACGTCGGCTGGTGGGATAACCTGGTCGGACCGGGCAAGCCACTGGATACCAACAAGTTTTTTGTTGTCGGAGTCAACAATCTCGGGGGCTGCTACGGTTCGACCGGCCCGATCTCGCTCAACCCGGAAACCGGCAAGCGCTACGGCGCGGATTTTCCGATGGTCACGGTCGAGGACTGGGTGGCGGCACATGCCCGGCTCGCCGACTATCTCGGTATTGACACCTGGGCCGCCGTCATCGGCGGCAGCCTTGGCGGAATGCAGGCGCTCGAATGGTCGTTGCAGTTTCCGGAGCGCATCCGGCACGCCATGGTGATTGCCTCGGCACCCAAGCTTTCGGCGCAGAACATCGCCTTCAACGCGGTGGCCCGGCAGGCCATCCTTTCCGACCCCGACTTTCATGGCGGCCACTACGCCGAACACGGTGTGGTGCCACGCAAAGGGCTGCGGCTGGCGCGCATGGTCGGACACATCACCTACCTGTCGGACAGCCAGATGGGCGAGAAATTCGGTCGCCAGTTGCATCATGGCGAACACCAGTTCAGCTATGACGTCGACTTCGAGATCGAATCCTACCTGCGCTATCAGGGCGACAAGTTCGCCAGCTTCTTCGATGCCAATACCTATCTGATTACAACCAAGGCGCTCGACTATTTCGATCCGGCCTACGCCTACCAGGGCGATCTCGCTGCTGCCCTGGCGCGTGCCAGCGCCCGCTTCTTTGTCGCCAGCTTCTCGACCGACTGGCGCTTTGCACCGGCACGTTCGCGCGAGATCGTTTTCGCCCTTCTGCACAACCGGCGCCATGTCGCCTACGCCGAGATCGATTGCGACGCCGGGCACGACTCCTTTCTGCTCGATGACGCCCACTATCACGCCGTGCTGCGCGCTTATCTGGAGAACATATCGACATGAGCAATGGGAATCCGCACAATCCGCTTACGGCCAAGGAACGAGAACGTTTCGACTTTGCCGTCATCGCCAACTGGATTCCGCCGGGCGAGCGCGTACTCGACCTGGGCTGTGGCGACGGCAAGCTGCTGCGTTATCTGCGCGAAACCAAGGGAGTCATCGGTTACGGAGTCGAGATCGATCACGGCAGCGTGCTCGGCTGCATCAGCAACGATGTCGATGTGATCCAGATCGACATCGAGGGCGGCCTCTCGGGTTTTGAGGACCAGTCGTTCAATCACGTCATCATTTCCCAGGCGCTGCAGGCGATGCACGCCACCGAACGCATCCTCGGCGAAATGCTGCGCGTTGCCGAAGAGGCCGTCGTGAGTTTCCCCAACTTCGCCTATCGCGCCAACCGGGCGGCGATTGCCGAAGGCCACATGCCGGTTTCCGAAGACCTGCCTTACGCCTGGTATGAAACGCCGAACGTACGTTTTTTCACCCTCGCCGATTTTGAGTCGCTGTGCCGCAAGCTGGACATCGAGATCCGCGAGCGGCTGGCATTTGACGAAGCCGGGCAGTTGGTGAGCGACGATCCCAATCTCAACGGCAGTCTGGCCTTCTACCGCCTCGGCCGCCGGCGCGGATGAGCATTGCCTTGCCGGAGTCCTTGCGCGTCCTGCTGACGCGCAAGATGTTGATCTGCGTGTTTACCGGATTCAGCTCGGGGCTGCCGCTTTACCTGCTGCTCAACCTGCTTCCCGCCTGGTTGCGCAGCGAGGGGGTCAACCTCAAAACGATTGGCTTCTTTGCGCTGATCCAGTTTCCCTACACCTGGAAATTTCTCTGGTCGCCCTTTCTCGATCGTTATGCCCTGCCCATACTCGGTCGCCGGCGTAGCTGGTCGCTGCTCATGCAGATTGGCTTGCTGCTGTGCATTGGACTGCTCGGCGGGCTTTCGCCGGGCACCGACATCGTCCCGGTGCTGTGGCTCGCGGCGCTGCTCGCACTTTTCTCGGCCACCCAGGACATCGCGCTCGACGCCTACCGGCGCGAGTTGCTGTCCGATGTCGAACTGGGTCTGGGCAACGCCGTGCATGTCAATGCCTATCGGGTAGCCGGTCTGGTGCCGGGTTCGCTGTCGCTGATCCTTGCCGACCTGCTACCGTGGTCGCAGGTGTTCTGGATCACCGCCGCCTTCATGCTGCCGGGCATGCTGATGATCCTGCGGGTCAGCGAGCCGGTGGCGGCGCATGCCGCGCCGAAGACCCTGCGCCAGGCGGTGGTCGAGCCTTTCAACGAATTCATGGGGCGCAACGGTGTGCGTGGCGCGCTGCTGGTGCTGGCCTTCATTTTCCTCTACAAGCTGGGCGACTCGCTGTGCACGGCGCTGGCCACCCCTTTTTATCTCGACATGGGTTTCACGAAAACCGACATCGGCCTGATCGCCAAACACGCCGGTCTGTGGCCGGCAGTCATCGGTGGTCTGCTCGGCGGTCTGTGGATGGTGCGTCTGGGGATCAATCGCGCACTGTGGTTGTTCGGCGTCGTGCAACTCGTTTCCATTCTCGGCTTCGCCTGGCTGGCCTGGCTCGGGCCGCAGACGGCGATCGGCATCGACCAGCGCCTGGCGCTTGCTGCCGTCATCGGCGTCGAGGCGCTCGGCGTCGGCCTGGGCACTGCCGCTTTTGTCGCCTTCATTGCCCGCTCGACGCACCCGGCTTACACGGCAACGCAATTTGCCCTGTTCACCAGCCTGGCCGCCGTTCCGCGCACCTTCATCAATGCCTCGGCCGGCTGGTTGGTGGAAGGCCTGGGCTGGTTCAATTTCTTCCTGCTGTGCACCGCGCTGGCGGTTCCCGGAATGCTCCTGCTTTCGCGCGTGGCACCATGGAATGCAGCGCCGGTGAAAGGGGCGCAAGGTGCGTGAGACGGATTCGGCGATTGCCGACGCACTGGTCGACGCCGCCCGCGAGTTGTCGGCCAAGGTCGAAAGGCTTGATTTTGCGGCACCGGTTTCACACCGCTACAACCCGCTGGACTACGCCTGGGCGCCGCATGAGCTGTATTTGCGCCGCTACGGAGCCAACCGCAAGAAGGTGGTATTCATCGGCATGAATCCCGGCCCCTTCGGCATGGTGCAATGCGGCGTTCCCTTCGGCGAGATCGCCGCCGTGCGCGACTGGATGGGAATCGACGCAAAAGTCGATAGGCCGGCGCTGGAAAATCCAAAACGGCCGATCGAGGGCTTCGCCTGTACCCGTTCCGAAGTCAGCGGCCGGCGCTTGTGGGCTTTGTTTCAACAGCGCTTCGGCACGGCCGAGGCCCTCTTTGCCGAGCATTTTGTGGCCAACTATTGCCCGCTGGCCTTTTTCGAGCACAGCCGGAATCTGACTCCGGACAAACTGCCAGCCGACGAGGCCGCGCCGCTCTATGCCGCCTGCGATGCACATCTCAGGCAACTCGTGGCGATACTCAAGCCGCATTGGGTGATCGGAATCGGAGGCTTTGCCGAAGCGCGTGCCGCGCTGGCTCTGAGCGGGATGAACGTCAGCCTCGGGAAAGTCCTGCATCCCAGCCCGGCCAGTCCGGCGGCCAACCGCGGCTGGGCCGAAGCGGCTACCCGGCAACTGACGGCGCTCGGAATCTGGTGAACTGCCCAGGCTGAAAACGCTGTCGAGCCAACCGAATGTTTCCGTTGAACCCGGCGCACTCGATTTCTTGCCTTACGGTCGTCTTCGCAGCGGTTGAAGCCTTGCCCTCAGGGCCATCAATTATGAAAACGACACCTCATTGATTAGTCCTAATGGACTATTGACTTCAAGTAACATTGTTCCTAGCATGGTTTTAGTTATCAATAAAACTAGTGGGAGAATGCCATGTTACCCAAGCCTGTCATGAAATCACTTCGGTTTCCGGTAGCCCATCTTGCCTTGGCGTTTGCGCTTGTAATCCCGGGTCTCTCGGTCGCCAGCCCATCTGCCAGCGTGGATGGTTCAATGGAAACCAGCGAAGGGTTCAGATACGACGACGGCGCAACCTCCCCCACGTTGGCTGTAAGTATTGCCCATAGTTATAGCGACGGCGTGCTTTCTTTTATGGCGTCGGCGGGTGGCGGGAGCATTTCCGGCGGAGCCAATCCTTTCATCACCATATCGACCTACGCCTCTAACAATGGTGCGTTTCGAACCGCGTCCGGGGCGCACGCTGGTACATGGAGTTCTTTCTATGTTGGAACAAAACCGGGGTTTTCTCCCCCGGCGGAGAAAATGTACGTTCCCGTCAAGGTTCATTACACCAGTACTCTGACGGAGCAGTTCGGGAAAGTTCCTGCCAGTTGGAACACCAACGAACCGGACAAAATGGCGTTTTACCTTGACAGTGTGAACTGGCGTCCTTATAACGAAGACGGCTATCTATCTGGTAATTTCTATTACGGCGATGTACGCAGCGTTGGCATCTACACGTCCTTGTCGTCGATCACCCGGAACGATATCGGGCCGGGCGCATGGGCGAGAGCGGATCTGTACGCCTCGATAACACCGTATGTCGATCCAGCATGGAATGCCGAACACGGCAACGGCTATAAGGTGTTCTACGTGGGACAGGTCCCCGAACCCGAAACCTACGGCATGATGATGGCGGGTCTGGGGTTGATCGGATTTCTTGTCCGGCGCAGAAAACTGAACGCCTGATAAGCTACCAACCTGAATGACAGCCCCGCTAGGGCGGGGTTCGTCTTTTTATGGCGTCTGTTAATGGCCGACTGCCAAAGTCGGTAACTCTGACGTCAATGGCTGCTGCATATCTATCACGGACTACGGATACCCAAACCTCAAAGGCGCGACAGCGTCCAGGTGCAGGCTCTGCATTCCCTTCAGCCAGATTTGCTTCGCGGCACAAAGTTCGCCAGGAAGCCGATGGTGCCGGTTCACCTGGCGAACTTTGTGACTTCGCGCTGATGCTCAGGCAGCCTTGACGTTCCTGCCGGCGATGTTCAGGCGGTTCACGCCACTCATCAGCGCCTTGATCGAAGCGGTGACGATGTTCGCATCCATGCCGACGCCGTAGCATTCGCGTTCGTTGCCGGCCTGCATGACCTCCATGAAGGCGCAGGCTTTGGCGTCGCCGCCTTCGCGGCTGCTGCCCATCGAACGCTCTTCATAACTGCGCACCTGCAGCGTGATGCCGAGTTTGCGCAAGGCATGGACGGCCGCATCGATCGGGCCATTGCCTTCGCCGGTCAGCACATGCGTCTCGCCGTTCATCTCTACGGTCAGGCGAATACCCTGCGCCGCTCCGTCCTCAAAGAGCTGATGTTTGACGTAGCTGACCGGGTTGCCTGCTTCAAGGTAAGTTTGCGAGAACAGCGCCCAGATGTCGGACGCTTCCATCTCGCCGCCGTGCTGGTCGGTATAGCGCTGAACCTCGGCCGAGAATTCAACCTGCAAGCGGCGCGGCATGACCACGCCGTATTCGGTTTCAAGCAGATAGGCGACGCCGCCCTTGCCCGACTGGCTGTTGATACGGATCACCGAATCGTAGCTGCGGCCGAGATCGGCCGGGTCGATCGGCAGGTAGGGCAGGTTCCAGAGCGCATCGGCCTCCTGTGCGGAGAAGCCCTTTTTTATCGCGTCCTGGTGCGTCCCGGAGAAGGCCGTGAACACCAGGTCGCCGACGTAGGGATGGCGCGGGTGGATCGGCATCTGCGTGCAGTATTCGAAGTTGCGCGCGACGGCGTTGATGTCCGAGAAGTCGAGATTCGGCGATACGCCCTGGGTGTAGAGATTGAGCGCCAGCGTGACGAGGTCGACATTGCCGGTGCGCTCTCCGTTGCCGAACAGGCAGCCTTCAACGCGGTCGGCACCGGCCATCAGGCCCAGTTCGGCGGCGGCAACCGCCGTGCCGCGGTCGTTGTGCGGGTGCAGGCTGATCAGGATACTGTCGCGGCGTGCGAGATTGCGGTGCATCCATTCGATCTGGTCGGCATAAACATTCGGCGTGGCTATTTCCACCGTGGTCGGCAGATTGAGAATGATCTTCCTGTCCGGCCTCGCATCCCAGGCTTCGCTGACCGCGTTGCATACCTCGAGTGCAAAGTCGAGTTCGGTGGCGGTGAAGTTTTCCGGGCTGTATTCGAGCACCCATTCCGTCGCCGGATTCTCCTCGCTGAGCTGTTTGACGAGCTTCACGGCGGCCACGGCCATGGCCACCACCTCGGCCTTGCTCATGCCGAAAACAATCTCGCGGAAGGGTTTCGACGTGGCGTTGTAGATATGCACGATGGCGCGGCGGGCGCCCTTTAACGACTCGAAGGTGCGGCGGATGAGCGCTTCACGCGCCGGCGCCAGCACCTCGATCGTCACGTCGTCCGGAATGTGCTTGTCTTCGATCAGCTTGCGAACGAAGTCGAAATCGGTCTGCGATGCCGAGGGAAAAGCGACTTCGATTTCCTTGAAGCCGACTTCGCACAGTGTCTTGAACATGCGCATCTTGCGCTCGGCATTCATCGGCTCGAACAGCGCCTGATTGCCGTCGCGCAGGTCGGTGCTCATCCACACCGGTGCGCTGGTGATGCTGCGGCTCGGCCACTGGCGCTGGTCGATGTTGACCGGTGGGAAGGCGGTGTATTTGGTGGCGGGTTGTTTCAACATGATCGGTACTCCTCAAGTCGGCGCAGAGGCCTGTTTCGATGGAGAGATGATAGCGAATGATGCACGGCAAGTGCTTGCGTTTTGTAGTAAGCCTAGCCTGTAATTAGGAATAATATTGCTTATATTATTATTATTACGATTTATAATTGCTAAATAATAAACTTGGTGGCCATATCATGGAAATCGATCGCTTTGACCGGCAGATCTTGCAGGTGATTCAGCAGGACGGACGCATCAGCAATCAGGATCTGGCGGATCGCATCGGCCTCTCGCCTTCACCCTGCCTGCGCCGCGTGCGCGCACTCGAGGAAGCGGGAATCGTCACCGGCTACCGAGCCCTGGTCAACGCCAAGGCGCTCGGCTATACGCTGATGGCGCTGATCTACATCTCGATGGACAAGCACACGCCGGAGCGCTTTGAACACTTCGAGAAAGAAATCAGCCAGATCTCCGAGGTGCTCGAATGCCTGCTGATCACCGGGCAGGATGCCGATTACCAGATCAAGGTCATCGTCAGGGACATGGATGCCTTTCAGGAACTCCTGCTCAACCGCATCAACCGCATACAGGGCGTGACCGGCGTACATTCGAGCTTCGTTCTTCGTCGCGTGGTCGACAAGACGGCAGTGCCGGTGGGATAGCTTCAGGATTTTTTCGCGGTTGTCGCACTTGACTGCGGTTAACAGGTTTAATCCGCCCTTGCCAGGGGTATTTACTGCACTCACCTCGGCGATGGATTTTTTTTCACAAAAACCTGGCGCCGCGACACCAGCCAGACACCGGTCAGTACCAGCGCGGCACCGGCCATCTGTGACAGCGAAAGCGGTTCGCCGAGCAGCCACCAGCCGAAGAAGATAGTCAGCACCGGTCCCAGGGTGCCGATCAGCACCGCCCTGGAAGAACCGATGCGACGGATCGCCGCCGACTGCATGAATACCGGCAACACGGTCGAGAAGAGTGCCATGCCAATACCATAGGCGTAGATGGTAAACGGCTGGCTGAGTGCCGACAGCGGCTGCACGACGAAGAAGTGCGCTTGCGTCGCCGCCGTCGACACCAGCATGGCCAGCGCCGTGAAGCGCGCTGCGCCGAGACGGTGGATCATTGGCGCGCTGCCGGCCAGATAGAAGGCATAGGAAATCGACGAAGCGAAGACGAAGGTCGCGCCGAGCAGGACGCTCGCGCTGTCGCCGCTCAGCTCAAGGTCGTGGGCGAAGGCGAGGGCGATTCCGGAATACGACAGCACCAGCGAACCCACCTCGCGCCGCTCCAGCGGCTGGCCCATGAACAGTACCCCGATCAGTATCGTCAGCGTCGGGTAGGTAAAAAGAATCAGGCGTTCGAGCCCGGCAGTGATATAGCGTAGCCCGATGAAGTCGAGCAGGCTGGCGCCGTAATAACCCAGCAGGCCGAGCACGATGAGCATCAGCCAGTCGCGCCGCGTCAGCGGCGGCGCCGAGCGACTGGAGTGGAATCCGACCCAGAGAAAGACCGGCAGTGAAAACACCATGCGCAGCGAAAGCAACGTCACCGCATCGACCGGTGCCGCCGCATAGGCCAGCTTGACGAAAATCGCCTTGAACGAGAAACCGAGCGCGGCGAGGATGGAGAAGGCGACGCCAAGACGTTCGGCAGAAAAATGCTTCCAGGGCATGAGGGATCAAGCGTGCGGGTTCAAGTGCATCGGAGAATAGTGCAGCCATGGGCTGTTCAGCCCAGGTGCAACAGGGCGACGCAGGTTAACACAAAGTGCACTCTTGATACAGACAATCAGTCTGACGAGATGGGCGTATGGGTATCCGGCCTGGTGACTTCACCCGCTCTTGTCATGAAATACGGGAAGCAGAGCAATCGTTTGCATATACTAGGTTTTCATGCGGGTCGTTGTTATCATTCCCCATGTCATTACCCGTAAGCGATATGTTTGCAGTGCTCAAGGCGGGTTGGGAGGATTATATGAAAGTGTATAGTCGTTTTTTTGGCCTGGCTCTGCTGCTGGCACTGGCCGCTTGTTCTCCGCCGGAGCCGTTGAAACTCGGTTTTCTCGGCGGGCTCTCCGGCCGTGTCGCCGACCTCGGCGAGGCCGGGCGCAACGGCACCTTGCTGGCTGTCGAGGAGGCCAATACGGCTGGCGGCGTCAACAGGCGCAAGATCGAATTGCTGATTTACGACGACGAGCAGCAGGCTGCCGCCGCTGTCAAGGCGACCGAGGCGCTGATCGCAGCACGCGTCGAAGCCATCATTGGGCCAATGACGAGTTCGATGGGCGATGCGATTTTACCTGTGGCTACCCGCGCCGGCATGGTCGTGGTCAGCCCGACCGTCACTGCGTCCTCGCTGTCCGGCAAGGATGACATTCTGTTCAAGGTGGCACCGTCGGTGGAGACCAGTACCCGGCTCAGCGCAGCATTCGAGTACGCCCGCGGGGTTCGTCGCGCAGCCATCGTCAATGACCTCAGCAATCGTGCCTATACCGCAGACTGGGCGGGGCACTTCCGCAGGGATTTCACCGCGCTCGGCGGAGAGGTCGTCGCCGAGGCCAGCTTCACGTCGGGTGACGACGCCAGCTACACCGAGGCGATCACGAAAATCGCCAAAGCGAAGCCGGATCTGCTGCACCTGGTCGCCAACGCCGTCGATACGGTGCGCCTGACGCAGCTTGCCCGCAATCTCGGTTTGACGCTGCCGGTAACGACGTCGACCTGGGCCGCGACCGAGCACCTGATCCAACTGGGCGGACGCACGGTCGAAGGCGTCACGCTGACGCAGTTCTTCAATCGCGACGATGCCTCGCCGCGCTATCGTGCATTTTCCACGGCCTACACGGCGCGCTTCAAGCAGGAGCCGGGCTTTGCCAGCGTCGCCGCCTACGACGCGACGCGGTCGATTCTCACGGCGCTGGCCAAGGCGGGCAAGGGCCAGCCGCTGAAGGAAGCCTTGCTTACCGCCGGCCCCTACGAGGGACTACAGGACCGCTGGAACTTCGACCGCTACGGCGACGCCCAGCGCCAAACCCACATCTCGGTCGTGCGCAACGGTCGTTTAGTCCTTGTCGAGTAGACTCATCGCATGCGCGAACTGCGGCTGCGAACATCGTTGATCCTGCTGCTGGTCACGGCAGTCACGCTGACCTTTGCGCTGGTCGGCAGTATGATTCTGGCATACCGCCTGCCGCAGATCGAGGCAAATAACCGTGCCGACCTGCAGGAACGGGCGGTGAATGCGTCACGCCTGCTCGACCACTACATGGCCGGCATCGAGGCGCAGATCAGGACGCAGGCTCGACTGGTGGCCAATCGATCGCCCGCCGAACTGCAGGCCTTCCTTGAAGCCGTAGTCGGCGATGGTGAAACAATGCAGGCCGCGTATGTGGTGGCCGCCGATGGCAGTGTGGAGGCTCTCGGCCTGCCAGGCACCCGCCGGCAGGCCGAGGCGGAACTGCGTGGCGCGGACTTTTCAAACATCCCGCTGTTCCAGTCGGCGCGCGCGGCAGCGACAGCAAAGGGAGATGTCGCACCGGCAATCTGGAGCGACAATTTTCTGTCGGCGATCTCCGGCAAACTCGCTGTCGGCGTTGCCGTGCCGACTGGCGACAAGGTTGTCATTGGCGAGGTCGCGCTGGAACGCGTACTGTCAATGTTCAGCAGTCTTGATCCGGGTTCCGAGTCCTTCGTGCTCGTTATCGATCGTCAGGGTCAGTGGCTGGCGGCCTCGCGTGACAATCCGACGGGGCGCTTTATCAACTATGCCGCAATGCCCACCTTCCAGGCGATTCTTGCCGGCCGAGCACTGCCCGAGTACGAGATTTCTCAAGGTGAACGTTTCCTGGTAGGGGGCGTGCTGGCCAGTAATCTGAATTGGGTGATCACTACGGCGGCGCCCTCCGGCACGGGGAGCTCCAGGTATCTGTCGACGATTTTTCTGGTCGTCGGTGGGTTTGCCGGATCGCTGCTGCTGAGCTTGATACTTGCACCCTTGTGGGCCGCACGCATGGTGCGCCCGCTCAAAGCGCTGATCGAGAGAACTCACCGCGTCATCGAGGGCGACTACGGTTCACCGTGGCCGCGCCGCGGGGCCATTAGCGAACTGAATCAGTTGACGATGGATCTTGGGCGCATGGTCGAGGTAATCCAGACCCGCGAAGCCGGGATGGCACGCAGTGAAGAACGGCTGCGCGCCACGCTGGAGAACACGCCGTCGATCGCGGTTCAGTGGTTTGACGCCAGCGGACGCATACTGTACTGGAACAAGGCCTCGGAGATCATTTACGGATTCACTGCGGCAGAGGCCGTTGGCGCGGTCATTGGCGAGAAGCTGCTGATGTATCCGGACCGGCAGCAGACTGACGATTTCATCGGCGTACTCGGTGATATTGAGCGTAGCGGGAAGCCCTTCGGCCCCGCCGAGTTTACACTGCGCAAGAAGGACGGGAGCGAGATCGTGGTGCTGGCGACGACCTTCGCCATTCCCGGCGAGGGCGACAGCAAGATATTCGTCTGCATGGATGTCGATGTCACCGAACGCAAGCGTGCCGAGGCCAATCTGCTGGACAGCGAAAAGAAACTCGAGGCAATTTTCAACGCCTCGCCGGCGGCCATGTCGGTGACCGACGTCAAAAATAATTTCAGAGTGATCACGGTCAATGCCGCCTGGGAGAGACAGTTCCAGCGTCGGCGACAGGATGTCGCCGGTCTCAACGGACTCGAAATGGGTTTGTGGGCTGATCCTGCTGACCGCGTCTTCTTGCTCGCCGCATTGAGAAGCGGCAGTACTCCCGATGTGATGGAGGCCGAACTGCTTGCCGGAGACGGGCGGCGGATGCTGTGCAGCATTTCCGCCCAGATCACCGAGATTCGCGGCAATCGTTTGTTGCTGATGATGACGGTCGACATCACCGAACGGCGACGCATCGAAAACGAGATTCGCGAACTCAATACCGATCTGGAGCAGCGCGTGGCCCGGCGTACCGGGCAGTTGTCCGAAGCCAACATCGAGCTCGCGGCGAGCGTGGAAAACCTCAGGACGGCACAGAAACAGCTTGTACAGTCGGAAAAACTCGCGGCCTTGGGCAACCTGGTGGCCGGCATCGCGCACGAACTCAACACGCCGATTGGCAACGCCGTGACGGTTGCCAGTACGCTACTCGATCACCACCGGCAGATCAGTGGCCAACTGCAATCCGGGCTCACCCGATCTTCCCTGAATGCCTTCATTGACACCCTGGGCGAAGCGGCAAGCATACTCGAGCGGAACTTGCATCGTGCCGCAGAATTGATCGGCAATTTCAGGCAGATCGCCGTCGATCAGGCGAGTTATCAGCGGCGTACCTTCGATCTGCGTGAAGCGGTCGAGGAGGTGCGACTGGTCATGACTCCGGCGATCCGCAAGTCACCGGTCGAGCTGAAAAATGAGGTTCCCGAAGGAATTCTCATGGACGGATACCCTGGGCCGCTGACGCAGGTGCTGATGATTCTGGTGAATAACTCGCTGATTCATGCGTTCGCAGGAAGAGATCGCGGAAGCATACGGATAGAAGCCAGCGCACCGCTATCGGGCAATGTCCGTTTACGCTTCAGTGACGACGGCACAGGCATTCCAGCAGAGAATCTGGAGCGGATATTCGAACCATTTTTCACTACCCGTCTCGGCCAGGGAGGCTCCGGACTTGGCCTGCATATCCTGTTCAACCTGGTCACCGGCTTGCTCGGTGGCCGGGTCGCAGTCAGCAGCGATCACGGCAACGGAACCGAGTTTGTTATTGACCTGCCACAGAGCGCTCCCGTAATCGCAGAGACTGTCTTGCAAGACTAGCGTGGTAAGCTGCTAATTAAATTAATTTGTCAAAAATTATTCGATCATGATTCCAGCAAGCCCTGATGATGTGTTGGTTTTCATTGACGAACCCGAGCCGCTGCCGACGGATGGCAATCCGATCTGGCGGGTGCTCATTGTCGATGACGAACCTGATGTCCATCAGGCGACATTGCTGGCCTTGAAGGATGTTGCCATCGAGGGGCGGCAACTGGAGTTTGTGCACGCCTTTTCGGCGGCGGAAGCACGGGACTGCCTTCGCCAGCACAGGGATCTGTCCGTTGTCTTGCTCGACGTGGTGATGGAATCCAACGATGCCGGTCTGCAATTGATCGGCTACGTTCGCAATGAACTTGCCAACAGGGCATTGCGCTTCATTCTGCGTACCGGGCAACCGGGTTATGCCCCCGAGATTGATACCATTCGTTTGTACGACATCAACGACTACAAGACCAAATCGGAGCTGACACGTGTACGGCTGTTTACCAGCCTGACCGTTGCCATTCGCTCGTACTGGCAGATTCATCAACTTGAGGCCAATCGGCGCGGTCTTGAGCTGATTGTGGCGGCCAGCACCGAGCTGTGCAAGCCCAGAGGCCTGCGTCGTTTTGCCGAAGGAGTTGTCACCCAGTTGTGTGCCTTGCTGAGGGTCAGCGAGGAGGGCGTTGTTTGTGCTGCAGCCGAAGTTTCCGGTGTATCGCCCTACGTTCTGGCCGCCGCCGGGCGTTACTCGGACTGGATAGGCCAGCCCTTGACTTCCATTCCCGACGAACGGGTACGTCAGGATTTGACAAGGACGCTGGCCGAGCGCAACCATGTTCTTGGTGAAACAACCTGCCTTTTTTTCAGCGTTCCCGGAGATCATTCACTGGCGGCGTTTGTTGGTGTCAATCATCACATCAATGAACTGGATCGAAATCTGCTTGAGGTATTCTGCAGCAACATTTCTGTCGCTTTCGAAAACACTCAGCTCTACCAGCGGATCAGCACTCTGGCCTACGAAGACCTGCTGTTGAACCTGCCTAATCGCAACAATTTTCTGGCGCGCATCGATCAGCGCCCGGACCATTTGGATACACTGGCGCTGGTCGATATTGACGGCTTTTCCGACATCAACAGCATTCTTGACCAGGATTTTGGGGATGCCGTTTTACGTGTGGTAGCAAGGCGTTTGCGTCATGCCTTTACTTCGCAAGTGGTCGTTGCCCGTGTCGGGAGCGATGTTTTCGGCCTACTGGGGTCACAAAGCGAAGTCAATCCAGAACGCATTACCGATGTTTTTTCCACGCCATTCGATGTCGGCGATGAGAACCTTCGTGTATCAGTGACCAGCGGTCTGGTCAGGCTTGACGATTCCTCGCTCAAAGGGGTGGAACTGCTCAGGAATGGCAGTGTGGCATTGAAAAAGGCCAAGACCTTCAGTCGCGGCAAGGCGCTATACTTCGAGGTCGCCCATGCCACCGCAGCCCGCGAGCGCATGCTGATGTTGAGCCGACTGCGCCTGGCCTTTTCCGCAGAACAATTATTCCTCGTTTATCAGCCTTTCATCGAACTGGCCAGTGGCCGCATTGTCGGCGCCGAGGCGCTGCTACGCTGGCGTACGGAGCAGGGGGAATTTATCGCCCCGGACAGCTTCATTCCTGTCGCCGAACAGTCTGGCCTGATGGTGCCCATTGGCGACTGGCTTACCCTCAGTGCATTGCAGTTTCTCAAACGTCTGGTCGAACTCGGCCATCACGACTTCAGGATGGCCATCAACGTCTCGCACGTCCAGTTTCGTGAACCTGATTTTGTCGAGAAACTGCTCAATGCGATAGATGAGCACCGTGTGAATCCTGCCAATCTCGAGATTGAACTGACCGAGTCAGTGGCCATCGATGATATTGAATTGATCGGGCAGAAACTTGCAGCCGTTCGTGCCGCAGGCGTAGCCATCGCCATCGACGATTTCGGCACGGGCTATTCATCGCTGAACATTCTGCGCAAGATGAATGTAGACCGCTTGAAGATTGACCGCGCGTTCGTCAGTGGCGAAGACAGCCTACATGAGGATTACAGCATCGCCGGAATGGTGCTGCAACTGGCGGGGCAGCTTGGGCTCGAATCAATCGCCGAGGGTATCGAAACGCAGGCTCAGCGTGACACGCTGCTGAGCATGGGTTGTCGCGATGGACAGGGGTATTTTTTCTCCAGGCCTCTGACGAGCGAGCAGTTCGCTGCGTTTCTACAGGACAGATAGTTGCCATGGCTGGATTCCCCTCATTTACATTGCCCGGATTGTTAATTTGCTGAAGAGTGTTGGATTTTTTGTTTATTGTGCAACATACGCTTGCTTTACATATGGTTACAGAAGATACTTGATCATATATATGAACATTTCAGTCATTACATGGCGATAACGTCAAGTACTCGAAGTACCTGTGAATAGGTTTGGCTGAGCGGACTATTTTGCATAACAAATTTTTAAGGAGATGATGATGCTTGATCGCATGAAACTAAGAACAAAAATTATCCTTCTGGTCGTCGCCGCCCTGCTCGGCATGGTGGTTATCGCCAGCTTGTCTGCCTTTGCCACCAAACGCGATCTGACCGAGGGGCGCAAGGTGCTGATCAAGTCAATCATCGAGTCGGCGCACAACACGGCGGCTTTCTATCATGCGCAGGAGGTGGCCGGAGCGCTGACCCGCGAGCAGGCGCAGAAGGCCGTCATCGACACCCTGCTGGCGGCACGCTACGGTGGAGCCGACGGCAAGACAGATTATGTTTATGCGCTTACGACGGAAGGGGTCTTCGTCGCACACGTCAAAACCGAATTGATCGGCCAGAACGTGCTGGAGAAGTTTGTGGACGGGCAAGGACGTTTTGCGCTGAAAGACATTATCGCGGGGGCTAAGTCCGCTCCGGGCGGTGCTTTTATCGATACCGCCTTCCCGCGTCCGGGTGAGAAGGTCGCTGTCGAAAAGCTGCAGTTTGCCAAAACCTTCGACCCCTGGAGCTGGGTCATTGGTACCGGTGTATACATGGATGACATTGACACCGAGTTCAATCACCGACTGGCCAAGGATCTGACAGTGACCGGCGTGCTGCTGGTGGCGATCGCCTTGCTTGGCTTTACCATTGCCCGCGGCGTGCTGCGCCAGGTTGGCGGCGAACCGGCCGAAGCCATCGAACTGATGTCACGCGCGGCCAGCGGCGATCTGACGGTGGAAATGCGCTCGGCTCCCAAAGGCAGCATGCTGGCTTCGTTGGGAGATATGGTCGGCGCGATTCGCACCATGGTGTCGGAAATCAGCCAAAGCTCGACCCGGCTTACGAAGGGCGCTGAAAGCATCAGCACCGCTTCACGCGAGGTGGCCATTGCCTCCGAAAGGCAATCCGATGCCACACAGACGATGGCCGCAGCGATCGAAGAAATGACGGTCAGCATCAATCACATTTCCGACAGCGCGAAAGACACCCAGGAGAACTCACTCACCTCGGTCAGCCTGTCCGAGGATGGCTATGGACGGGTTGAGACGGCCACGCATGAAATCAAGGAGATTGCAACGCGCGTCAGCGACGCCTCCGGGCGCATTCGCAAGCTGGAGGAACGCGCCAACCAGATTTCCTCGATC
>NZ_JAEUOI010000138.1 GCF_016790145.1 Propionivibrio sp.
AAGTAACCTGTGAGATTGGGGCGGCCGAACTCGTTGTTGAAAGCCGCCGCGCCGATCGGGCCTTCGAGCATGATGTCCAGCGCCGAAGCAATGCGCGCCGGCCGGCCGTAGGCAGCGCTCCCGGCTTCCCAGGCCTGCGGCGCATCGGGCAGATAGAGGTTGGAGACCGAGAAACCGCAGAGGCCGGCCTTCGGCTTGGAACCGCGCCCAGTCGCCCCTTCGTCGCGAATCTCGCCGCCCGAGCCGGTCGCCGCGCCGGGGAAGGGCGAAATCGCCGTCGGATGGTTATGCGTCTCGACCTTGGCCAGAATGTGCGTCAGTTCATCGTTCCAGCCATAGGTGCCGTCCGCCCCCGGCGCGAAGCGCGCCACGCTGGCCCCGGTGAACACCGATGAGTTGTCCGAATAGGCCACAACGGTTCCCTGCGGATGCGCCTGGTGCGTCTCGCGGATCATCCCGAACAGCGTTTCGCTGCGCGGCTGGCCGTCGATCACCCAGGAGGCGTTGAAAATCTTGTGGCGGCAATGCTCGGAGTTGGCCTGCGCGAACATCATCAGCTCGACATCGGTGGGATTACGCCGGGTCCTGCCGACGAACAGCTCGACGAGATAGTCGATTTCGTCGTCCGACAGCGCCAGCCCGAGGCGACTGTTGGCCTCGACCAGCGCCGCGCGTCCGCCGCCGAGCAGATCGATCGAGGCCATCGGCCTGGGCGGGAAATGGCGGAAGAGCTCGGCAGTCTGCGCAAAATCGCCAAGCACGGTTTCGATCATGCGGTCGTGCAGTTGCGCAGAAATGATCGCCCGCTGTTCGGCGGCCAGTGTGCCCCGGGCCGATTCAATGCGATAGGCGATGCCGCGCTCGATACGTTCGACGGCCTCCAGCCCGCAATTCCACGCGATGTCGGTGGCCTTCGACGACCACGGCGAAATGGTGCCGATACGCGGTGTGACCAGGAACAACTCGCCGCACGCCTCGCTCCCCCCTGCATCCGCTGCACGCTCCTCAAGCAACGCCGCCAGTTGCCGGCGTTCTTCAGCGCCGAGTGCCTTGCTCAGCGGGACAACGTGCCAGTACTCGGCGCTGGCAATGCGTGCACCGGGCACCAGGGCCTGGATGCGTAGCTGCAAACCTTGCAGGCGAAAAGCGGAAAAAGCGGGAGCCCCGCGCAGAAAGAGAATGTCGGCCATGGCGATCTTGGAAAAAGTGCAGGGAAGCTGCGTGGAAACAGGGCGAGGCAGCAATTATAGCCGAGAGAAACTGGTGCCGAAGCGGAAGGGTCGCTGCTTGTACCCCGTATAAGAGGTTGAGCCCGGCACTTTGTTGCGGAGCCATTCGCTCATTTCTCTCCAACGGGTCAAAATAGCCTTGCAGGAAGTAAACGTATTCGGTGGCGAGCATTGAAGGATTGGCTCTACTTGCTAATGGCACAGAACAAATGGCCTGCTAGGCAGGCAAGACGATCATGGCAGTATTGTTTATCCGGGCTCAATGGGATGTAGTGCCTGGATGATCTGACGGGCGCGACCATATAATTTTTAAAAATTAGTGGGCTTCCCATGTTTCCCGCAGAACAAAAGGAAAATAACCAACTTGCCAAATTCAACAAAGTCAATTAGTCTTTGAATATGGAAAAGCGTACGCCACATTGCAAGCTTTCTGTGATCAGGTCGCTGATTGAATCCGGCAGGATTCGGATGACAGCAAGCGCAGTTGCTGGTGGGGAGTTGCTTGGTTTCGATAGAGCAGCAATCGTCAATGTTGTTGCTACGCTTACCCCGAAAGACTTTTACAAAAGCATGAGCACACACGCTGACCATAGAATCTGGCAAGACGTTTATCAGCCGATAACACCGGCAGGTAAGGTTTACCTGAAACTAACGGTCATTCAAGACGTGCTTATTGTGTCGTTCAAGGAGCTATGAACATGAAGTGTCCAGTTTGCGGAACGTCTGAATTGGTGCATGACACCCGCGACATGCCTTACACCTACAAAGGCGAAACAACCCTTGTCCCGGAAGTGACCGGAGACTATTGCCCGGCCTGCGCAGAAGTCGTTTTAGACATGAGTGAAGCGGAGCGTTACGGGCTATTGGTAAGAGATTTCAACAGGCAAGTAAATGCGGCTTTTGTCCAGCCAGAGTTCATTGTCAGCGTCCGAAAAAAACTGAACCTTGACCAGAAGGAAGCCGCTGCAATTTTTGGCGGTGGGGTTAATGCGTTCTCCCGCTACGAGAATGGCAAAACCAGGCCACCGTTAGCACTTGTCAAGCTACTCAAAATGCTGGACCGACACCCCGAACTTTTGAACGAAGTCAGGGTAGCGTAACCTCAATCGCAATCCAGAGTCATTTCAAATCGGCCCCGATGTGGATTTGGTTTTCAGAAAACCGCGTTCCCGTTTTTTCGCGTATTTCGATTTTCCGTTCGCTTGAAGCCATATCTCGATCAGAGCAGCCTGAGCATCGAAGCGGGCGGGATTGGGCTGGATTATGGTGGGCTGGAAGAGGCGAATGACTTTGAATGGGCGAGAACAGCATGAGGGGGAGAGAAGAGCGGTTATTCGGTTGCTCGAAAGAAAATTCTTACCGGACGCTGGCTCTTGTTGGCGCTTTTGGCGGCACTCCTGTTCTTTTGCGCTACCGCCCCTGTTTCGTCTTGGCTTGCGCACCATTGGATTCTCGTATTACGGGCTACCCGTTCCGCCGGTTAGCCCTTATGTCTACCAGACCCAACTCCGTGTCGGCAGCATGGAAGTCGTCCCGCTCGTCAAGGGCGTTGAAAATGATTCAGTGCTGCCTCACAAGCCAGTCGATCCCTGCGGATTCACTCTGGAACCCATAGTCGCCAGCATTCAATTGGTTGGCGGCAAACCGGCCCCGCTGTTGCGCGTAATCGTATAATCATCCGATTCGCCGCCAGCACAAAGGTGCAAACCAACGCCGAGGGAATGACCATGCAGCCGCTTCGACAAACCGCCCCGCTTCTGCTCCTGCTGGCCGCACTGCCAACGCTCTGCGCTGCCGGTCCGATGCGCCAGTACAACAGCGAACTCGGCGAGGCGGTGAGGCTGGTGAAATCGGGTGCTCTCAAAGACGCCGTCGCGCAGATCGAAAAGAACAACGCGGGCGCCGACAAGGACATCCTCTACTTCTTCGAAAAGGGCGAACTGTTCAGTCTCGGCAGCAATTACGGCGCCAGCCGCGACACCTGGCTGAAGGGCGACGAGATCATCCAGGCCTGGGAAAATGACATCCGCAACAATTCCTCCAGGCTGTCCGGTGACATCGGCAGCTATCTGATCAGCGACAAGACCCGCCGCTATGAGGGACAGGACTACGAAAAGGTGCTGCTATCCACCCGCCTGACGCTGGACCACATCATGCTCGGCAACTTCGAGCATGCCCGCATCGAGATGAAGAAGACCTACGAGCGGGAAAAACTGATCGAAGCCTTTCGCGAGAAGGAGTACGAGGCGCTCAAGGCCGAAGCGCAGAAGCAGGAGACCGGCCAAATCGCCAGGCTCGACGGCTACCCGATGGAGGAGATCGATACCACTGAAGTCCGCGAGCTTAAAAACGGCTTCCAGAACGCTTTTGCCCACTATCTGGCCGGCTATTTTTTCGAAGTCACCGACGAGCCCTCGCTGGCCGAACCGGGCTACCGCAACGCCCTGCAACTGGCGCCGGGCAAGGCCATCATCCAGAGCGCACTGGAAGGCGTCGGCAAGGCCCGGCCCGATCCGGGAGAAGTCGACGTATTGTTCGTCATCGAAACCGGATTCGCACCGAGCATCGACTCGCTGAACATCCCGATCCCGATTCCGCGCAAGAACGGGATCGTTATCACTCCGCTATCCTTCCCGGTGATCAAATCCTCCAGCCCGGTGCCGGTGCCGGCTTCACTCACGGTTGCCGTTCGGCAACTGCCGGTCGAAACGCTGACCAACACCGACACCATGGCCCGGCGCCAGCTCAAGGATCAGATGCCGAGCATCATCCTGCGCAGCGTCATCCGCTCCGGCTTCAAATCCGTCGTACAGGATCAGGCCAACAAGGCGCACTGGGTCGCCGGACTGCTTGCCAACGTGGTTGCCGTGGCCACCGAACAGGCCGACGACCGCAACTGGCGCACCCTGCCCGAGCGCATCTCGGTGGCCCGCACCAGCCTGCCGCAGGGCAGGCACTTGATCGAATTCCAGACCAGCGCCGGTAGCTACCGGACGGAAGCAGACGTCGCCGGCCGCTTCACCATCGTGCCGATCCGCATCACCGGCGACGCGGTCTACGTCGGGCAACCGAACCTCGCCACCGGCAAGGCGCCCGATTTCGTGGCCGAAAAGGCGATCCTGCAGAGCGGCACCAGCCGGCCTGATCCTGGCCCGACTCCTGCAGCTCCAGTTGAAGCGGCTCCTACATCACCTGCACCCATGGCGAATGCCCCGCCACCCGCATCCGCCCAGCCCGGCGAGCCAGCCAGAGCAGCGTTAGCAACCCAGCCGCCGGCTGTCTCCGGCAAACGCGTTACGGCTGGCGACACCACCTTCATCGGCGACTTCAGTTTCGCCCAAGCCGGCGGTCGGGCCAGCGGCCAGGGTGTCGTCGAGTGGCGCAACGGCGATCGTTTTGAAGGCCGGCTTGAGAATGGCCTGCGGCAAGGCAAGGGCCGCTTCACCTCGCAGGCCAATGGCTTCCGCTACGAAGGCGAAATGAAGGACGACGAATTCCACGGCCAGGGCACCTACACCTCGGAGAATGGCACGCGCTACGAAGGCAACTGGAAAAACGGCGTCAAGGACGGTCAAGGAAAACTCACTTTCCCTGACGGCGATTTCTGGGAAGGCCTCTTCAGCAACGATGAACGTACCGATCAAGGCAAGATGACCTTCGTTGACAAGCCTGGCGCCAAACCTGCACCAGAGGCGGCTCCGGAAGGAAAACCATGATGCATTCGACTGGTAATTGCAAGCGAATGGGTCCAAGCGAACGGTCCGCTTCGGTTTGAATACATCAAAACAATTCGAAGCCCTCGCACGCTATCAGATCATCGATTGGCCATGTCGAGTCAGCGCCCGCCGGTCTGCTCATTGGGGACGCGAATGCCTTTAGCAAAGCGCATCATGCTTCTATACTCAAGCGTCAGTCCGGGCCATCACGAGCCTTTGGATGTGTGCAATGAGCTGTTCTTCAGGGTAAGGTTTGCCAAGGATGACATTGACCCCCGACTCAAGGGCTTCAGTGCGTAATACCTCACTGTCAGAGGTGACCATGATGATTGGGATGCCGAGCGTACGCGGATTGGCGCGCAGGTGGCGTACCAGTTGCAACCCACCCATTCCCGGCATGTCAACGTCGGTAATAAGCAGGTCGGGAACCGAATTCTCGATTTGTTTTGCCGCATCCAGGCCGTCTTCGGCCATCACCACCTGATACTTGTGTGCGGTGAGCAAGCGTCCGGTCTTGATGCGGACTACCTTTGAATCGTCAGCTACCATGACCACCGTTTCTTCGGCTGTTTTTGCCTTCGGCACCACTGCCTGAGGAGGCGCGCTGAGAGCTAGCGCTTTCGCTTGCTCCTGGCGAAGGACCTCAAGCGCAGCCAGGCGTTCGGCTTCACGGCGCGCGGCTTCTTCAGCAGCCAGACGTACGGCTGCACGACGTGCGGCTTCTTCTGCAGCCAGACGTTCGGCTGCACGACGTGCGGCTTCTTCTGCAGCCAGGCGTGCGGCTGCACGGCGTGCGGCTTCTTCAGCAGCGAGGCGAGCGGCTTCGCGACGTGCAGCATCCTCGGCAGCCAGACGTTCGGCTTCAAGCCGTGCGGCCTCTTCAGCGGCCAGGCGTTCGGCTTCACGGCGTTCAGATTCCTCGGCAGCCAGGCGTTCCGCTTCAAGGCGTGCGGCTTCTTCGGCTGCAAGACGTTCGGCTTCAAGCCGTGCGGCTTCTTCAGCAGCCAGACGTTCGGCTTCACGGCGTTCAGCTTCCTCAGCAGCCAGGCGTTCGGCTTCAAGCCGTGCGGCCTCTTCAGCGGCCAGGCGTTCGGCTTCACGGCGTGCGGCGTCCTCGGCAGCCAGACGTTCGGCTTCACGCTGTGCGGCCTCTTCAGCGGCCAGGCGTTCGGCTTCACGGCGTTCAGATTCCTCGGCAGCCAGGCGTTCCGCTTCACGCTGTGCGGCTTCTTCGGCTGCCAGGCGTTCGGCTTCGCGGCGTTCAGATTCCTCGGCAGCCAAGCGTTCCGCTTCGCGGCGTGCGGCATCCTCGGCAGCCAGACGTTCCGCTTCAAGGCGTGCGGCTTCTTCGGCTGCAAGACGTTCGGCTTCACGGCGTGCTGCTTCTTCAGCAGCCAGACGTTCGGCTTCACGGCGTTCAGCGTCCTCGGCAGCCAGGCGTTCGGCTTCAAGCCGTGCGGCCTCTTCAGCGGCCAGGCGTTCGGCTTCACGCTGTGCGGCTTCTTCGGCAGCCAGACGTTCGGCTTCACGCCGCGAGGCGTCCTCGGCAGCGAGGCGTTCGGCTTCACGGCGTTCAGCTTCCTCAGCAGCCGGGCGTTCGGCTTCAAGGCGTGCGGCTTCCTCGGCTGTCAGCAACTCGGCTTCACGGTGTGCGGCATCTTCGGCAGCCAGGCGTTTGGCTGCACGACGACTAACGAAGAAGCGCGACAACATATATGCCACCAAAAACACGGCAGCGATCAGCAACAGGCTCTCATTCATTGACATTGACGTGATCCTTTGAATTTGCAAGCTATGCCCGTCTGCACGCGGCGAGCGACTTTTTCGTATTGTTCAGCGGTTATGAAATATCTGGTAGATGAGCCTGCTGTGCCGCTCCAGCTTGAAAAAACAAGCCGCGGGGCTGTTGTCCATCGAATGACAGGCCGGGACTTCTCATCATTCATATTACGGAAGCATCTATGCATTGAGTTTTATGACAAATCGGACCACCGTCGAGTCCGTCTGGTTTCATCCCTGCCAACATCCGTTTCAAGCATGACACGGGTAAAGCTTGGCGGTCAAATCGGACTCTGGGAGTCTTTCCCAACATGGTACCAAAAGGTTCCACTTCGGTTTGTTATTGACAGGCTTTCCAGACGCATTCAGTCAGGGAACCTATAACTGAAAATCGTGGTCTGTTCAAAATTGTCCTTTCCCACAAGCTGAACTGTCACAGCGAATGAAGATATATACCGCATTGATTGTATTGATGCTCTTGGGTGCTGTTGCTCTACAGCTCTGGCTTGGAATGTCCATCTTGGTAGCGATTTTCATCACCGCACCCGCCATTGTAATCGCATGGATTCCCATGAAGATGGACGCGAAATTTTTCCTCTACTCGGTTTTGCTTGGTCTGGTGAGCGCGGTTCCAATATTGAAATATACTCTTGGAATATCAACCCTTTTCGCGATCGCAATTTCCATTCTGGTCATTCCGGTTGTTGCATTCAACTGTGTACCCAGCATGAGTTATTCTTTAAATGCGGATGTCGCGCTCAAGCGTCTTGTACAAGACCTCAGAAAAGAACTCGTTATGGGAAGCCAGGGTATCTTGGAAGTCGAAGGAATATGGGGTTACGGTTGGCCCAAGGTGGTGATTCTTTTTTCATCTAGGGAAGCTCTTGAGGAAGCTGAGGCGAACGGATTTATGAATCAGCTTGCCAGGCGGATCACAGATGTGGTGAAGAGTGATCGAGCCTATGGGCGTAGCCGAAAGATGTTCGATTCCAAGGAAGCGGTATCGGGCTTCACAGAGCGGTCAACGTGGGATGAATGTGTTGTGAAGCGCTCTTTCCCTTGAGATATGCCGGCATCGTGGTCAGCTTCGGATTGAATATTTCGAAGATACAATTCGAAGCTGACCATTCGGCAGACCAGTAGCCAGTACCCTTCAATAGCTTGTTGGCACAGCAGTCTGACCGGCGCTGCTTCATGTCTGCATAAAGTCACAAATCGGCTATTGCTCTAGGCATCAAGCCGGGGCTGACAAGCAGGCTGCCGAGCATCCATAACATCACCAATGCATACACGACGCGCGGTGCCCAGGTGGCAAGCTGCTCGAACGAAGCGTTGATCGCGATGCTTTCCATTGTCGTATGCCGTAGCAGCATTTCGGGCAATGTGCCACTTTGCTCACCGCTATGGATCAAGGCCACGGCTCGTTCGCGGTCAGGCGCTCCGCAGAGAAAGGCGGAGTCGGCAAGGGCTTGCGCAAGCGTTGCGCCGCCGGCCACGCGCGGTGCGATACGGGAAAATTCGCGTTTTATCGAAGGCTCGGTAATCGTTTCCAGCGCAAGCGGCAAGGCGTCGAGCATCGGAATGCCGGCCTCCAGCATCAGGCCCAGGCTGGCAAAGAAGTCCTGCACGTTCTGGCGCACGATCAGCTTGCCGAGCAAGGGGATTGACAGCCAGGGTGAGGCGGCGTTTTTCCTGGCGGTGGCAGCGGGTCGCGACAGCCACCAGCGTACCCCGAACACCATCAGCGCCACCAGGATCATCGGGCGAAGCACCTGAAAGAGATAAGCGGATACCGCCATCGAGCCAGTCACCAATCCCGGCAGGGGCTGGATCGCCAGTGCCATCATGAACACGCCGGTCGGCATCAGCAGGCGTGATTTCATGCTCGCCGCCTGCCTGGCGCGAGTGCCATAAAAGTCGGCTAGTTGCCGGTACATGCGTGCAGGACTGCCGGCGTTGATCGATGCATGTATGAGCCGCGCTTCCAGTTTCGTAAACAGCCCGCTGCGTTCTCCCGCCAACGCAAAGTCATGGTGCTTGAACAGCGCGCGCATCGCGATCAGCCGTGAATGTGCCGGTTCGACCACCTGCAAAACATTCAAGGCGCGATCGAACGGCAACCCAGCCATCTCCATCTGCGCAAGCTGGGAATAGAGTTCGGCGCGAATGCGGAACGTCAATGGTTTGTGGTTCGCCATCGGGCATGGAGTATGATTTATCGGAGTTTCATGACGAATGCTGCACAGGATATTAACCGGAAATCCTGAACATCGGTTTTGATGAAATCAGTGCGTACCACCTCACTCCTCCTGAGAAGGGGGCCTGGGGGTTTTGAATCAAACGTGAAGACAGCGGAATGTGTTCCGCACCAGGCATGACAAACTTGTATCCCGTCATCGGAGTATTGTTCGGCGGCATGCCGAGCGGATAACAGGCGCAGGGTTCGGAGCCTTCGGAACCCATAAAACACCACGCCGGGGTGCTTCGTGGTTAAATTACCTTTCTCACCAATCAACACGTTGTTCGACCATGACCTCCATTCCGCTCTATCGCTCCGCCGACCTGCGCCACATCGAAGCGACAGCCGCCGATCAGCCCTTGATGCAGCGCGCCGGCCGGGCGGCGGCTGACCTGGCCACGGCGATCTGCGCTGATCGTGGCGCGAGTGTCCTGATTCTCGCCGGCCCCGGAAATAACGGCGGCGACGCCTTTGAAGTCGCAGCTCTGCTGCGCGAACGCTTCTTCGACACGCATGTGGTTTTTGTCGGGCCGGCCAACGACCTGCCGATGGACGCGGCAGACGCCTTCAGGCGCTTTGTCGACACCGGTGGCAGCACACTCCCGGCGATTCCCGTCAGGCTGCGCTGGTCA
>NZ_JAEUOI010000199.1 GCF_016790145.1 Propionivibrio sp.
CGTCCGGCGATCGCCGGGTCGGATTGAACCAGTTGCACCAGATCGGCAATCCGGAAATCGTCGCGCTGCAACAGCCGGATGATCGACAAGGCGACCCCCTTCGGCGAGGGCAGCTTGCCCGTCGCCTTCAGCGCTGCGTAGCGGTCAGGGTCGACAAAGCGCATTAAGAACAATCTCCGGTGCGGTTCCCCATCATAAACCCTAGGGCTTGTCCTGGGTCAAACCGCCTGTCGTGAAAGACCTGCCGTCCATGACCAGCGAAGCGATAGCCTACGCCGGGTGAAGGGCGATGTCTTAACGTCCCCGCGCAGCCGGGTCCTGACGGTAGAAGCGGCTCATGAGTGTGTAAAGTGCCGGATATTCTTCGCTCAGGATGTCCGGTGTTTCAAAGAAGGTTTCGCTCATGACGGCAAAGAATTCGCCGGGGCTCTCGGCGGCGTAGGGATCAAACAGGGTGTCATCACCGCGTTCCGCAGCTTCGTCAACCAGCGCACAGAAATCCTCGTAGGCCGCGAGCAGCGTTGCTTCCCATTCCGTGCGCGAGACGCTCGCCGGCAGCGGCGGGATGCCGTTGGCCTCGCCGTTGAGCATGTCGAGCTTGTGCGCGAATTCGTGGATGACCACGTTGTAACCTGCGCCGGCCATCTGCGCGTCGTGCCATGAGATGAGCAGGGGGCCTCCATCCCAGGCTTCGCCCGAGGCGATATCGTCATATTCATGGACGATGCCGAATTCGTCTTCGACAACGCGCGGGATGATGAACTCGTCCGGATAGACAATGATACCAACCCAGTTGCGATAGCTCTCCAGTCCGAGGTTGAGAATCGGCAGGCAGCCCTGCGTGGCAATCGAGACGCACACGGCGTCGGTCAGTTCAAGGCCACCGGCGCTGGTAAATTCCTTTTCAGCCAGGAAGGCTTCGGTCAGCTTGCGCAGGCGCGTTTTCTCCTCATCGTCGAGCCGCTCGACAAAAGGCAGGCTGGCGAGCGTTTGTTGCCACAGTTCGTCGGGCAGGGGCATGGCCTGTGACGTCCCGCGCAGCCAGTTGATGAGTTTCCCGATGGTCATGCGTCTAACGGGCCTGGTGCGAGGTGGTCAGATAGATGCCGGCAAAGATCAGGGCAATGCCGGCGAAGTGGTAAGTCTGCGGTACTTCGCCGAGAAAGAGGGCTGCCAGCAGGATGCCGAAAACCGGCATCAGGTGAATGAAAAGGCTGGCCTTGCTGGCGCCGACTTCGCCAACGGCCCGATTGTAGAAGATGTAGCCGAGAAAGCCGGGGAAGATTCCGGTGTAGGCGATTCCAGCGAGCGACGTGGGTGTGGGATGAATCAATCGACCCTGGGCGATTTCCCAGGCATAGACGGGAGCCAGTGCCAGCAGGCCGACGACGATCAAGGCCGCGAGCAGAAGCATCGGGTGCACGCCGGGCGGTCGCCATTGCAGGCCGATCGTGTACAAGGCCCAGATGAATACGGCGCCGAGCATCCACAGATCGCCGATGTTCAGCGCCAGTCCGGCCAGGGTAGAGAGTTCGCCACGCGCGACGATGGTGATGACACCGAACAGTGAAGTCAGCACACCAAGCCATTCGCTGCCGTGCAGGTTTTTTTTCAGGAACGCCCAGGACAGCGCGATGGTGGCAATCGGGATAAATGAGTTGAGCAGGACGGCATTGGTGGCAGCCGTGTATTGCAGCGCAATGTAGGCCAGTGTGTTGTAACCGCCGACGCCGAGCAGGCCGAGGATGACTATGGCCGGCCAGCCGCTCCTGAGCTGCGGCCACTGGCTGCGCAGGTGCGGCAGTGCGAGCGGCAGGGTAAGCACCAGCGCGATCGCCCAGCGCCAGAAAGCCAGCGATAGTGGCGGCACCTCGTTACGAATGGCGCGACCAAGTACCATGTTGCCGGACCAGAACAGCGAGGTCAGGATGAGCAGGAGATACGGGTGATGAAATCTGGAGAGCATGCGGTCAAATTTGTCGGGGCTGTCGGGTCCAGGGGGCATTATGCACGCGACAATTGTCAGGATGTAGAAAAGGGCGCCCGATTGCGCAGTGCACTGGACGTGGCGAGGGCTTGAAACAGCCGTCCATCGCAGAACGATAGTCAATTCCAATAGAAGTATGACGATTACCCCATTGCCTCGTAAACTTTGTAGAATGAAACCTGCTCATAAGAGAACATTTGAAGTGGTGAACCATGCGGGCGATTTCATCAAGTACCGTCATCACTGACCCTTGCCGCGCCGGTATTGCGCTGGGCGAATCGCTGGCCTCGAATCCGCCTGAAGTCGTTTTTCTTTTCTCTTCGGTTCATTGCTCTGTGCCGGAGTTGCTGGAGGGGCATGGCTCACTCAGCTTGGTTGGCGACATCGCCATAGGTCATTCGGTACCGGTTTGCCTGGCTCGCCCGGACGACATGGTGGCTGAGGTACAGGCCATCGCCGAAGCGGCAAGCGCCAGCGTCAGGGAGCCGGCAGCGGCTCTGGTCATCAGTTGTTCCGGGCGCAAGGCGCTGCTTGGAAAAGATCGAGACACGTGCGCTGACCCAGGCCTTCGCACCGGGTTTGCCCCTGGCCGGTTTCACGTCATTTGGAGAAATCGCCCCTTTGGCTCGCAACAAAGCTACACGCACAACCTTTTCCACAGAGCTACGTGCTGTTGCTGATCGAGTGGTGAACCCATGAACACAGCTTATCTCAGCTTGATCAGCGATCCGCCAGCGGGCTTTCACTGTGGTGCTGTCGGCAAGCGCGAGTTGCTCTCGGGTACGGTGGTTCTGCTCGCGGCAGATTGTGCGTCAGCCTGTGCGCTGCTGCCTGATTTCCGGACGCGGGTCGAGGGTGTGGTGCTCACCTTCGGGATGCCGCTGATCGCTCGACTTGGTCCGCTGCTCTGGCATGTCAGCCTGTCGCGTGAAGCGCTCGCCCACGGTGGCGAACTCCTGGCCCTGGCGCTCGACGCGGTGGCCGTGGCCAGTGCGGCTGGCGACCAGGAAAAGCGCGCGCAACTTGCCGAGGCGCGGCTACGTTCCGATTACGAAGTGCAACGGAATGACTATCTGCGTGTCACTGGTGCGCTGCAGAAACAGGTAGCGCTGGCGTCGGCCAGCGAGAACAAGTTGAGCGCCATTCTCGAAAGCGTCGATGCCTGCATCTATCTCAAGGACAGCGAGGGCCGTTACCTGTTCGCCAACCGGGCTGTACGTGAATTGTGGCAAGTTGAAATGGAAGACATCGTCGGCTTCGGAGATGAGAAGTTCTTTGACGAGGCAACGAGCGCCAGCATTCGGTGCCAGGACCGTCGTGTGCTCGAAACGGGCGAAACATTCCGCTCGGAGGAAATCAACACCCTTTCCGGTTCCGGGAAAACAGCCGTCTTTCAGTCGACCAAGCTGCCGCTACGCCTTGAGGATGGCCAAATTTACGCCCTGTGCGGAATTTCGACCGACATCACCGAGCGCAAGAAACAGGAAGAACAAACCCGCCAGCTTCTGGCAGAAAAAGAAACGATTCTGAATAACGTGCTGGTCGGCATTGTCTACCTGAAGAATCGGCGCATTGTTTCATGTAACCGCCGCCTGGAGGAACTCTTTCAATATGAGCCAGGCGAACTGATAGGCAAATCCTCCTTGTGCTTCTACGATTCCCGCGAGACCTTCGAAAAGGTCGGGGCGGAGGCCTATGCCACAGTGGCGGAAAACAAAAATTTTATGACAGAAATGCCATTACGGCACAAGGATGGCAGCATCTTCTGGGGTGTGCTGAGCGGTCGGGCGGTCGATCCCACCCGGCCACAGGAGGGTAGTATATGGATTTTTAGCGACATTTCCGAGCGCAAGCGGGCCGAAAAGGCGCTACGACAGGGCGAACGCTATCAGCGAGCGCTGTTCGACAATTTTCCTTTCCTGGTCTGGCTCAAGGATACAGACAGCCGGTTCCTGGTTGTCAACAAATCGTTCGCTAAAGCCTGCGGTTATGCGTCTGCCAACCTCCTGGTTGGCAAGACCGATCTCGACATCTGGCCTCAGGAACTGGCGGAAGCTTATCGGGCCGACGATCGAACGGTCATTGACAGCCGCAGTGCAAAGATTGTCGAGGAATACATCGAAGTCGATGGTCAATGGGTGTGGTTCGAAACCTATAAGTCGCCAATTATGGTCGACGGGTTGGTTCGCGGCACCGTCGGATTTTCCAGGGACATCACCGAGCGCAAGCAGGCCGAAGAAAAGCTCCACCTCGCTGCCAGCGTCTTCACCCATGCCCGCGAAGGCATCATGATCACCAACACTGACGGAACGATCATCGACGTCAACGACACATTCTCGCGCATCACCGGTTACAGCCGTGACGAAGTTGTCGGCCGGAACTCGCGCATCCTCAGCTCCGGCCGTCAGGAACAGGCGTTCTACGCTGCACTGTGGCGCGATCTGACCGAAAAAGGCCACTGGTATGGTGAAATCTGGAACCGACGCAAGAATGGCGCAGTATATGCCGAGATGCTCACCATCAGTGCCGTGCGCGATGCCGAGGGCAATACCCGGCAATACGTTGCCTTGTTTTCCGACATCACCGCGGTCAAGGAGCACGCACGGCAGCTCGAGCATCTGGCCCATTACGATTCACTGACCATGCTGCCTAACCGCACGCTGCTGGCCGACCGCCTGCAGCAGGCCATGGCCCAGGCGCAGCGGCGCCGCCAGCCGCTGGCGGTAGCCTATCTTGACCTCGATGGCTTCAAGGCCATCAACGACCGCCATGGGCATGACGCCGGCGACCAGTTGCTGATCGAACTGGCCAGCCGCATGAAGCAAGCCCTGCGCGAAGGCGACACGTTGGCCCGCCTGGGCGGCGACGAGTTCGTTGCCGTGCTGCTCGACCTGGCCGATGTCGCGGCCAGTGTGCAGGTGCTGGCCCGTCTGCTCGAAGCCGCCGCCGAGCCGGTACAGGTTGGCGATCTGATGCTTCAGGTCTCGGCCAGTCTCGGTGTCACCTTTTATCCGCAGAGCGAAGACGTGGATGCGGATCTGTTGCTTCGCCAGGCCGACCATGCCATGTATCAGGCCAAGCTGGCCGGCAAGAACCGTTACCATGTCTTTGACACCGAGCAGGACAACAGCGTCCGCGGTCGCCACGAAAGCCTGGAGGACATTCGACGCGCCTTGAGCGCGCGCGAATTCGTTCTCCATTACCAGCCCAAGGTGAACATGCGAACGGGAGAGGTGATCGGCGCCGAAGCCCTGATCCGCTGGCAACATCCGGAAAAAGGTCTGCTGCCGCCGGCGGTGTTCCTGCCGGTGATCGAGGATCACCCGCTGGCCGTCGAAATCGGCGAGTGGGTGATCGATACGGCACTGACCCAGATGCAGCACTGGCGTGAGGCCGGGCTGGACATCCCGGTCAGCGTCAATGTCGGTGCCCGCCAGTTGCAGCAGCCGGACTTCGTCGAGCGCCTGTGCGCGCTTCTGGCAGCACACCCTGAGCTCAGTCCGGGCGATCTTGAACTGGAGGTGCTGGAAACCAGCGCGCTGGTCGACCTGGCCCGCGTCACCGGTATCATCGAGTCCTGCCGGCAAATCGGGGTAATGTTCGCCCTGGATGATTTCGGTACCGGTTATTCCTCGCTGACCTACCTGAAACATCTGCCGGTGAAACTGCTCAAGATTGACCAGAGTTTCGTGCGTGACATGCTTGACGACCCCGATGACCTGGCCATACTCGAAGGCGTGCTTGGTTTGGCCATCGCCTTCCGCCGCCAGGTCATCGCCGAAGGCGTGGAGACCGTCGAGCATGGCAAGATGCTGCTGCAACTGGGCTGTGAGCTGGCGCAGGGCTACGGCATTGCGCGACCGATGCCGGCACACGATTTCCCCGCCTGGGCCAGTGCCTGGCGTCCCGATTCCGACTGGAGCAACCGGTCTTCAATCAACCGCGACGATTTACCGTTGCTCTTTGCCAGCGTCGAGCACCGCGCCTGGATCGTTGCCTTCGCCCGTTACCTTAAAGGCGAGCGTGAAGATCACCTGCCGCTTGATCACCACCAGTGCCGCTTGGGCGTCTGGCTGGATGCCGAGGGTCAGGCCCGCTATGGTGCGCAGTCCGCCTTCCATGTCCTCGAATCCTTGCACCGGCAGGTGCATCTGCTGGCCGCTGATCTGTGTGAACTCAAGGTTACAGGCTACAACCTTGTGGCCGTGGCGAGGCTGGGGGAACTCCATGTCTTGCGCGATGCCTTGCTTGAACAGTTGCAGACCCTTCTTCAGGAAAGCCTGAAGTAACGGGAAGGGCTTTTTGGCCTGGAGCTTGCCCGATGGTCATTGTCGCTGATGGCCGTTATTTCCTGAAGCGAACAATGAACGTGCAGATTCCATAGCCGGAGTGGTTTTCAGATGCCGTGTTTTGAGTTGGTCAGCGGACCACCGCTTTGACTTTCCAGCCTGCCCACGAGCACCCCGCATCATTCACGATAACCGGATACCGCGAATTTCAGGCGATTCCGCTGGTGCTATCCAAGAAAGCCTGTCGCGTAAAAAGCATATAATTGCGCCATGGTTTCTGTTGTCCATTCCGTCGCCGCCCAGAGCGACTTCGAACACTCCCTGCAAACGTTGTGTGAAGGTCTTTCCGCCGAAGAGACGGAAAAAATCCGCCTCGGTGCCGAGTTTGCCCAATCGGTCTACACTGATCTCAAACTGGGGAGTGGAGAAGGGGTCTGGCACCACGCGCTGGGGATGGCATTGATTCTGGTCGGATTGAAGCTGGACGCTGACAGTCGTCTGGCTGCGCTGCTTTTTGCAGTACCGACTTACGAGGAACATGGTCTCCAGCATGTCGAAGAGCGCTTTGGTGCGGCCGCGGCGAATCTGGTCGGCGGCATTACCCGCCTGAATCGCCTGCGCCCGATTGCGCGCGGGTTCGTCGCGCATTCGGTGGAAAGCGGCGAGCACAATCCGGTCGAAATGAAAGCGCAGATCGAAATCCTGCGCAAGATGTTGCTGGCCATGGTCGAGGATATCCGCGTCGTGCTGCTCAGGCTGGCTTCGCGCACCCAGACCATGCGCCACTATGCCGAGGTGCCCGATGAGCTTCGCGTTCAGGTGGCGCGTGAAACGCTGGAAATCTATTCGCCGCTGGCCAATCGGCTGGGTGTGTGGGAACTGAAGTGGGAACTTGAGGACCTTTCGTTCCGCTTTCTGCAGCCGGATATCTACAAGAAGATTGCCAGCCAACTCGATGAAAAGCGTGGCGAGCGCGAACAGTTCATTACCGACGCTATTGAACGCCTGAGGCGGGAAGTGGAGGCGGCGGGTATCAAGGGGGCTGAGATTTACGGTCGTCCGAAGCACATCTTCAGTATCTGGAACAAGATGCGCAAGAAGGGCGTCGAGTTCTCTGAAGTCTATGATGTGCGTGCGTTGCGCGTGATTCTCGGTGAAGTGAAGGACTGCTACACGGTGCTCGGTCTGGTGCACAACATGTGGTCGCCGATTTCCAAGGAATTCGACGACTATATTTCGAATCCGAAGGGTAATAATTACCGTTCGCTGCATACGGCGGTCAGTTGCCCGGACGGGCGTTCGCTCGAAGTACAGATTCGCACCCTCGATATGCATACGCATGCCGAACTCGGCGTGGCGGCGCACTGGCGCTACAAGGAAGGCA
>NZ_JAEUOI010000209.1 GCF_016790145.1 Propionivibrio sp.
GAGATGGTGATGCCGGGCGACAACATCCAGATGACGGTGAAGCTGATCAACCCGATCGCCATGGAAGAAGGTCTGCGTTTCGCCATCCGTGAAGGCGGTCGTACCGTCGGCGCCGGCGTCGTCGCCAAGATCATCGAGTAAAGAACATGGACGCAGAGCGTTCCGGTTACGGGGCGCTCTTCGTCTCTGCTGCAGGGGTATAGCTCAACTGGCAGAGCGTCGGTCTCCAAAACCGAAGGTTGGGGGTTCGATTCCCTCTGCCCCTGCCACCACTATAAATTAAGCTGACGAAATGGCCGATAAAATCAAGTTTGCGTTGGCGCTGTTGTTACTGGTTGCTGGTGTTGCCGGCTTTTACCTGCTTGCTGAGCAGGCAATGATTCTGCGCGTGCTGGCCGTGCTCGCCGGCGTTGGCCTTTCTGCCGCCGTAGCGTGGCAGACCGAGCCGGGTCGCCAGTTCTTTGGTTTTGCCAAAGAGGCGACTAACGAGGCGAAAAAGGTTGTCTGGCCGACGCGCAAGGAAACTCTGCAGACCACGGGTCTGGTGTTTGCCTTCGTGGTGATCATGGCGTTTTTTCTCTGGCTGACTGACAAGAGCCTGGAGTGGGTGTTATACGACCTGGTTCTTGGATGGAGAAAAACATGAGCAAGCGCTGGTATGTGGTTCATGCCTATTCGGGCTTCGAAAAAAGCGTGCAACGTGCGCTCGACGAACGCATTCAGCGTCAGGGAATGCAGGATGCATTCGGACGCGTGCTGGTGCCGGTTGAGGAAGTGGTCGAATTGAAACTGGGCCAGAAAAGTATCTCCGAACGAAAATTCTTCCCCGGCTACGTGCTGGTGGAAATGGAGATGAACGACGAGTCGTGGCATCTCGTCAAAAGCACGCCGAAAGTTACCGGTTTTGTCGGTGGCTCAGCCAACAAGCCGACTCCGATTTCCGAGAAGGAAGTCGCAAAGATCATGCAACAGATGCAGGACGGCGTCGAAAAACCTCGTCCAAAGGTGCTGTTCGAGCCGGGTGAGGTTGTTCGCGTCAAGGACGGTCCGTTCACTGATTTTCATGGTTCGGTTGAGAACGTCAATTATGAAAAGAATCGCCTGCGTGTCTCGGTGACCATTTTCGGACGCGCTACGCCGGTTGAACTGGAATTTGGTCAGGTCGAAAAAGCCTGAAATACGGCCTGATTCAGCTTGAATCGTGGCGTACTGATTCAGTGCGCCGCAGCAGGGCGGCCTCCGGGTCGCGTTTGTCGTTGGGGAGCGCCTTGAAAAGCGCGTTTGCACCCGTTTAAAGGAGTTATACCGTGGCAAAGAAAATTGTCGGCTTTATCAAGCTGCAAGTGCCGGCGGGGAAGGCCAATCCTTCGCCCCCGATCGGTCCCGCGCTGGGTCAGCGTGGCCTGAACATCATGGAATTCTGCAAGGCCTTCAACGCTCAGACTCAGGGTCTGGAGCCGGGTCTGCCGATTCCGGTGGTGATTACCGCGTTCGCGGACAAGAGCTTCACCTTCATCATGAAAACGCCGCCGGCGACCATCCTCATCAAAAAGGCGGCTGGCATTCAAAAGGGAAGTCCAAAGCCCCATACCGACAAGGTTGGCAAGCTGACCCGTGCCCAGTGCGAAGCGATTGCCACCCAGAAGCTGCCTGATCTGACGGCTGCCGACATGGATGCGGCAGTGCGCACGATCGCTGGCAGCGCCCGTTCGATGGGTATTACCGTGGAGGGCCTCTGATATGTCAACTCTGAGCAAGCGCCAGAAAGCCATGCAGGGCAAGGTTGACCGCAACAAGAGCTACGCCGTTGGCGAAGCGTTGAAGCTGGCCAAGGAATTCGCCACCGCCAAGTTCGACGAGTCGATTGACGTTGCCGTCAGCCTCGGCATCGACGCACGCAAGTCCGATCAACTGGTTCGGGGTTCGGTCGTCTTGCCGGCCGGTACCGGCAAGACCGTTCGTGTTGCCGTTTTCGCCCAGGGTGAGAAGGCAGATGCCGCCAGGGCAGCCGGTGCCGATATCGTAGGTTTTGAAGATCTCGCCGCAGATATCAAGGCCGGTAACATGAACTTCGACGTGGTCATTGCCACACCGGATGCCATGCGCGTGGTCGGTCAACTCGGCCAGATCCTCGGGCCGCGTGGCCTGATGCCGAATCCGAAAGTGGGCACGGTGACCATGGATGTGAGCACTGGCGTCAAGAATGCCAAGGCCGGACAGGTCCAATACCGTACCGACAAGGGGGGCATCGTGCATAGCACGATTGGCCGTGCTTCCTTTGCTCCTGAAAAGCTCGAAGAAAACTTGAAGGCTCTGGTCGATGCGCTGACCAAGGCCAAGCCAGCCAATTCGAAGGGTCAGTATCTGAAGAAAATTGCCGTATCCAGCACCATGGGTCCGGGCGTACGTGTGGATGCGTCCACGCTGTAGGAATACGGAGCCGATGAATTGGCTCTGAAATGAACTTTGGGCTGCCGGCAAGTTGTATGCCGGCGGATCGTCAAAGACCGCAGGTGCCGAAGGGCAAGGCCTGGACGCTTAAGTGTGTGAAGCGGCCTGCGTAGACGGTGTACCCCGAACAGGATTTGTCTGTAGTTGCTTTTGTAGAACTGCTGGTGCTCTTGGTTCAGGTCACCGTGGGTGCGATGTGTCCAGCCGGATGTGTCGAGTGTTGACTTGATAGGAGGAAAGACCCATGGGTCTCAATCTTGATGAAAAGAAAGCCGTCGTGGCTGAGGTGTCGGCTCAGGTAGCCACTGCCCAGACTATCGTCGTGGCTGAGTACAGCGGACTTGAGGTGGCTCACCTCACCAAGCTGCGCGCTCAGGCTCGCAAGTCTGGCGTGTATCTGCGTGTGCTGAAAAACACGCTGGTTCGTCGTGCGGTTGCGGGCAGCACTTTTGCCGGCCTCGCTGAACAGATGTCTGGTCCGCTGATTTATAGTATCTCAGTCGATCCGGTTGCTGCGGCCAAGGTGCTCAACGACTTTGCAAAAACCAATGACAAGCTGGTTCTGAAGGCTGGCAGCTATGCCGGCAAGGTGCTGGACAAGGCCGGTGTGCAATCACTCGCTTCGATCCCGAGCCGTGAAGAACTGCTTGGCAAGCTACTCGGCATCATGCAGGCCCCGGTTACCGGTTTCGCCTGTGCGCTTGCTGCTCTGGCCAAGAGCCGCGAACCCGCAGTCGCAACGGCCGAAGTCGCCGAAGCGGTCGCCTGATCGCGCGTTCGCAAACCCACTGACAGCTTTTACAAGTATCCAGATTTAGGAGTTTATTGATTATGGCTATTACCAAAGAAGACATCCTCGAAGCCGTTGGCAGCATGACCGTTATGGATCTGAACGATCTGGTCAAGGCCTTCGAAACGAAGTTTGGCGTTTCCGCAGCATCCATGGCCGTTGCCGGCCCGGCTGCCGCTGCCGCTGCCGTTGAAGAACAGACCGAATTTACCGTCATGCTGCAAAGTTTTGGCGAGAAAAAGGTTGAAGTGATCAAGGTCGTGCGCGCGGCCACCGGTCTTGGCCTGAAAGAAGCCAAGGATCTGGTTGATGGCGCGCCCAAGGCCGTCAAGGAGGCGATTACCAAGGCTGATGCTGAAGCCCTCAAAAAGTTGCTCGAGGATGCAGGCGCCAAGGCCGAGATCAAGTAGTCCAGGCTGTGCAGGTTGGGCTGGCCGCTTTTTGGCGACCAGCCCTTTTGTGCTTTTCCGGAAACGACATCGTTACAGTGTTGTTTCTACCGATTGTCAGTGCAGTTTTGTCGCGTGCAAACGCAAGCACGAATGGCAGTGATGAAGCAGGCGGATGTGTTCGCTTTTCTGTCCAATCGTTATTTTGTTTGTCCGTTGCGAACCGGTTTGAGTCAACTGACTCTTGACGGGATGCGCTAGAGGATTTTGCTTTCTGAGCTCGGAGCGACCATGACCTACTCCTTTACCGAGAAAAAACGTATCCGCAAGAGTTTCGCCAAGCGCGCCAATGTGCTTGATGTCCCATTCTTGCTGGCGACGCAACTGGATTCTTTCACCGCTTTCCTGCAGGCGGCTGTTCCGCCTGCACAGCGCAAGAACCAGGGGCTGCAAGCCGCGTTCTCCTCGATCTTCCCGATTGTGAGCCATAGCGGCAATGCCCGGCTGGAGTTTGTCAGCTTTGCACTGGCCGAGCCTGCTTTCGACGTCAAGGAATGTCAGCAGCGTGGCTTGACTTTCGCTTCGGCCTTGCGCTCAAAAGTTCGCCTGATCATTCTTGATCGCGAGACTCCCGATACCATCAAGGAAGTCAAGGAGCAGGAAGTCTACATGGGCGAAATTCCGCTGATGACGACGACCGGTTCATTTGTCATCAACGGTACCGAGCGTGTTATCGTATCGCAGCTGCACCGCTCGCCTGGCGTCTTCTTTGAGCATGACCGGGGCAAGACGCACAGTTCCGGCAAACTGCTCTTCTCGGCCCGAGTGATACCTTATCGCGGTTCGTGGCTGGATTTCGAGTTTGATCCCAAAGACATCCTGTTCTTCCGCGTTGACCGTCGACGCAAGATGCCGGTGACCACCCTGCTCAAGGCCATTGGCCTGACGCCAGAACAAATACTGCGTGAATTCTTCGACTTTGATACCTTCCAGATCGGCAAGCAGAGCATCGAGTTCCATCTCGTTCCCGAGCGCTTGCGCGGCGAGGTGGCTCGTTTCGATTTCTGCGACAAGTCCGGCAAGGTTCTCGTTGCCAAGGACAAACGGATTACCAGCAAGCATATTCGTGAACTTGATGCGGCCGGCATCAAGCAGATTGTCGTGCCGGAAGATTTTCTGGTCAGCCGGGTGATCGCCCAGAACATAATCGACAAGGACACTGGTGAGATTCTCGCCAATGCCAATGAAGAAATCACCGAGGCATTGCTGGCCAAACTGATGGAGGCCGGTGTTGATTCACTGCAGACTCTGTATATCAATGATCTGGATCGTGGTGGCTTCATTTCCCAGACCCTGCGTACCGACGAAACGGTGTCGAAGCAGGCCGCGCGAGTCGCTATCTACCGCATGATGCGTCCGGGTGAGCCGCCAACGGAAGAAGCGGTCGAGATCCTTTTCAACGGTCTTTTCTATTCCGACGACCGTTACGATCTATCTGCCGTTGGCCGGATGAAGTTCAACCGCCGTGTCGCGCGCAAGGACGTTGTGGAATTCAAGGTGATGGTCAAGCATGTACCGTCCAAGCGCGAGCCCATTGTCAACGCCATCATTGAAACGGCTGGAGGATCCCCTGCGGCCGTCGAACTGCTGCTCAGCGAGTTGTCCTATGGCATCCGTGCGGTCGCCGAAAACCTGACCGAAGAGGACGCGAAAACGCTGTCAAACCAGCTGAAAAGCCTTGGCGTAAATAACGAGATTCGTGATCAACTGACGTTGTCGCCGCGTGATATCGTTGAAGTCATCAAGATTCTGGTCGAACTGCGTAATGGCCGCGGCGATATCGACGATATAGATCACCTTGGCAATCGTCGTGTGCGTTCCGTTGGCGAGTTGGCAGAGAATCAGTTCCGTGCCGGGCTGGTGCGTGTCGAGCGCGCCGTCAAGGAACGTCTCTCGCAGGCTGAGTCCGACAATCTGATGCCGCACGATCTGATCAACGCCAAGCCGATCAGCGCAGCGGTCAGAGAGTTTTTTGGCTCAAGTCAGCTCTCGCAGTTCATGGATCAGACCAATCCACTGTCCGAGATCACCCACAAGCGACGCGTCTCGGCCCTCGGCCCGGGTGGTTTGACACGGGAGCGAGCCGGCTTTGAAGTGCGTGACGTGCATCCGACGCACTATGGTCGTGTGTGCCCGATCGAGACGCCGGAAGGCCCGAATATCGGCTTGATCAACTCATTGGCACTGTTTGCACGCACCAATGAGTACGGCTTCCTTGAAACCCCCTATCGCAAGGTGGTTGATAGCAAGGTGACCGACCAGATCGAGTATCTGTCGGCGATCGTCGAGGGTGGCTACATCATCGCCCAGGCCAATGCGGCGCTTGGCGATGACAATTTGCTCAGTGACGATCTGGTGACCTGCCGCGAGAAAGGCGAAACCATTCTCGCCGAACCCGCCCGGGTTCAATACATGGACGTTGCACCGGGACAGATTGTCTCGGTTGCCGCGTCGTTGATCCCTTTCCTTGAGCACGACGATGCGAACCGCGCGCTGATGGGCGCCAACATGCAACGCCAGGCGGTTCCCTGTTTGCGTCCGGAAAAGCCGGTAGTCGGTACGGGTATCGAGCGGACTGTAGCCGTCGATTCGGGTACGGCCGTGCAGGCGTTGCGTGGTGGCAAGGTCGACTATGTCGATGCTTCACGCATCGTGGTTCGCGTCAATGACGAGGAAACAGTGCCCGGTGAAGTCGGCGTCGACATTTACAATCTGGTGAAGTACACCCGTTCCAACCAGAACACCAATATCAATCAGCGACCGCTGGTTCGTGTCGGTGACGTCATCGCCAAGGGTGATGTGGTTGCCGACGGCGCATCGACCGACAAGGGCGAACTTGCGCTCGGTCAGAACATGCTGATCGCCTTCATGCCATGGAACGGCTATAACTTCGAAGATTCGATCCTTATTTCCGAGCGGGTCGTAGCCGAAGACCGCTTCACCTCGATTCACATCGAAGAACTGACGGTTGTTGCCCGCGATACCAAACTCGGGCCGGAAGAAATCACCCGCGATATCGCCTCCCTGGGCGAGTCGCAACTGTCCCGCCTTGATGAATCCGGCATCGTCTATATCGGTGCAGAAGTCGAAGCCGGCGACGTATTGGTCGGCAAGGTCACCCCGAAGGGCGAGACCCAATTGACGCCGGAAGAGAAACTCCTGCGTGCGATTTTTGGCGAGAAAGCCTCCGACGTCAAGGATACCTCGCTGCGCGTGCAATCCGGCATCGCGGGCACCGTCATCGATGTTCAGGTGTTCACCCGCGAGGGGATCGAGCGCGACAAGCGCGCGCAGTCGATCATCGACGACCATCTGCGCGGTTACAAGCTGGACCTCGCTGACCAGTTGCGCATAGTCGAGCGCGATGCTTTTGCCCGGGTTGAGCGATTGATCGTTGGCAAGTCAGCCAATGGGGGGCCGAAGCGTTTGGCCAAGGGTAGCCTGGTCACCAGGGAATACATCGAAGGAATTGATGCGCACCACTGGTTCGATATCCGCATGGCCGACGACGAGGTGGCCCAGCAACTTGAATCATTGCGCGAAGGTCTGGAGCAGACCCGCAAGGATTTCGATATAGCCTTTGAAGAGAAGCGCAAGAAACTGACCCAGGGCGACGAATTGCCGCCGGGCGTGCAGAAGATGGTCAAGGTCTATGTGGCAGTCAAGCGTCGCTTGCAGTCGGGTGACAAAATGGCCGGTCGACACGGTAACAAGGGTGTTGTTTCGCGTATCGTGCCGGTTGAAGACATGCCGTACATGGCCGATGGCCGTCCGGTCGATATCGTGCTGAACCCGCTGGGTGTGCCGTCGCGCATGAACGTCGGTCAGGTTCTCGAGGTTCACCTCGGTCTGGCGGCCAAGGGGCTCGGCTTCAGGATCGGCGAGATGCTGCGCCGCCAGGCCAGCGCCAAAGAGGTGCGCGGGTTTCTCGAGCAGGTCTATAACAGTAATGGCAAACCAGAAGATCTTGATCAGCTCAACGACAAGGAAATCATCGAAATGGCGGGCAACCTTGAGGCCGGTGTGCCGTTTGCGACCCCTGTATTTGACGGCGCCAATGAAGAGGAAATCAAGGACATGCTCAAGCTGGCTGGAATGCCGGAATCAGGGCAGATGACCTTGTTTGACGGGCGCACCGGCGAACGTTTCGAGCGTCAGGTTACTGTCGGTTACATGCACGTACTCAAGCTGCATCACCTGGTTGATGACAAGATGCACGCTCGTTCGACTGGACCTTACTCGCTGGTTACCCAGCAGCCTCTGGGCGGCAAGGCGCAGTTCGGAGGTCAGCGCTTCGGTGAAATGGAAGTGTGGGCTCTCGAAGCTTACGGCGCGGCTTATGTTCTGCAGGAAATGCTGACGGTCAAGTCGGACGATGTGAATGGCCGCACCAAAGTCTACGAGAGCATCGTCAAGGGCGATCACAAGATCGAGGCGGGTATGCCGGAGTCCTTTAACGTGCTGGTCAAGGAAATCCGCTCGCTGGCCATCGATATTGATCTTGAGCGCTATTAAGTGGTCTGCCAAGGCAGTTGAACGACAGTAGCTGCAGCCCCGGCTGCGGCTTGGAAAATTTTGGTTCTCACCCCGAACGGAGTGAAAGATGAAAGCACTGCTTGATTTGTTCAAACAGGTAACGCAGGAAGAACAGTTTGATGCGATTACCATCGGTCTTGCCTCCCCGGACAAGATCCGGTCCTGGTCCTACGGCGAAGTCAAAAAGCCGGAAACGATCAACTACCGCACCTTCAAGCCGGAACGCGACGGCTTGTTCTGCGCCAAGATTTTTGGCCCGATCAAGGATTACGAGTGTCTGTGCGGCAAGTACAAACGCCTCAAGCATAGAGGGGTGATCTGCGAAAAGTGTGGCGTTGAGGTGACCTTGTCCAAAGTCCGCCGTGAGCGGATGGCGCACATCGAACTGGCGTCGCCGGTCGCCCACATCTGGTTCCTGAAGAGCTTGCCGAGCCGACTTGGCATGGTCCTTGACATGACCTTGCGCGACATCGAACGGGTGCTCTACTTCGAAGCCTTTGTCGTTTGCGATCCGGGCATGACGCCATTGACGCGCGGTCAGTTGCTGACCGAAGATGATTGCCTGGCCAAAACTGAAGAGTACGGTGATGACTTCTATGCGGCGATGGGTGCTGAAGGCATCCGTGAACTCCTGCGTTCGATCGATCTGAATAGTGAAGTTGATCGTCTGCGCTCTGAACTGGAAATCACCACGTCCGAAACCAAGAGCAAGAAGTTCTCGAAACGCCTGAAGATCCTGGAAGGCTTCCAGAAATCCGGTATCAAACCGGAATGGATGGTGCTTGAGGTGCTGCCTGTTCTGCCACCCGACTTGCGTCCGCTGGTTCCGCTTGATGGTGGCCGTTTCGCTACCTCCGATCTGAACGACCTCTATCGTCGCGTCATCAACCGGAACAACCGGCTGAAGCGCCTGCTTGAGCTCAAGGCGCCGGAAATCATTGTGCGCAATGAGAAGCGCATGCTGCAGGAGGCTGTTGATTCGCTGCTCGACAACGGTCGTCGCGGCAAGGCCATGACCGGCGCCAACAAGCGTCCTCTGAAGTCGCTGGCGGACATGATCAAGGGCAAGGGCGGCCGCTTCCGTCAGAACCTGCTCGGCAAGCGCGTCGACTACTCCGGTCGTTCGGTCATAGTCGTCGGTCCGCAACTGAAACTGCATCAGTGCGGCCTGCCGAAACTGATGGCCCTTGAACTGTTCAAGCCCTTTATCTTCAACAAGCTCGAACTGATGGGTCTGGCGACGACCATCAAGCAAGCCAAGAAGATGGTCGAAATACAGGAGCCGGTGGTGTGGGATATCCTCGAAGACGTGATCCGTGAGCACCCGATCATGCTCAACCGGGCGCCGACACTGCACCGCTTGGGTATACAGGCTTTCGAACCGACGCTGATCGAAGGCAAGGCGATCCAGTTGCATCCGCTCGTCTGCGCGGCGTTCAACGCCGACTTCGACGGTGACCAGATGGCCGTCCACGTCCCGCTTTCGCTCGAAGCGCAGATGGAATGCCGCACGCTGATGCTGGCCTCGAACAACGTGCTGTCGCCAGCCAATGGCGAGCCGATCATCGTTCCCTCCCAGGATATCGTTCTCGGTCTCTACTACGCGACGCGCGAGCGCATCAATGCCAAAGGCGAAGGGATGATTTTCCCCGACCTGGCTGAAATCTCGCGTGCCATGCAGGCCGGTGAGCTCGATGTGCACGCCAAGATTTCGGTGCGCATCAAGGAATACGAGAAGGACGAGGACAGCGGCTGGAAAGAAACGATCACCCGCTACAACACGACGGCCGGGCGTGCCCTGCTCTCCGAGATTTTGCCGAAGGGGCTGCCTTTCAGCGTTCTCGACAGGCCGCTCAAGAAGAAGGAAATCTCCAAGTTGATCAATGCCGCTTTCCGTCGTTGCGGCTTGAAGGAAACGGTCGTTTTCGCCGACAAACTGATGCAGAACGGCTACCTTCTGGCGACCCGTGCCGGTATCTCCATCTGCTCGGACGACATGCTCGTGCCAACCCAGAAGGGCGAGATCATTACGGCGGCTGAAAAAGAAGTTAAGGAAATCGAAAGCCAGTATACCAATGGTCTGGTGACCAACGGCGAGCGCTACAACAAGGTCGTCGACATCTGGGGCCGTACCGGTGATCAGGTGGCCAAGGTCATGATGGATCAGCTCGGCCATGAAGAAGTGATCGATCGCCACGGCAAGAAGGTCAAGCAGGAATCGTTCAATTCCATCTACATGATGGCCGATTCCGGGGCGCGCGGTTCGGCGGCACAGATTCGCCAACTGGCGGGAATGCGCGGCCTGATGGCCAAGCCTGACGGTTCGATCATCGAGACACCGATAACGACCAACTTCCGCGAAGGGCTGAATGTTCTCCAGTACTTCATCTCGACGCACGGTGCGCGCAAGGGTCTCGCGGATACAGCACTGAAGACCGCGAACTCCGGATATCTGACCCGACGTCTGGTTGATGTGACACAGGATCTGGTGGTCATCGAGAATGATTGCGGCACCGAAAACGGCGTCACCATGAAAGCTCTGATCGAAGGCGGTGAAGTCATCGAAGCCTTGCGCGAGCGGATACTTGGCCGTGTCGCCATCGTCGATGTCGTCAATCCAGAAACGGATGAAACCGTTATCGAAGCCGGCACGCTGATCAATGAAGACCTGTGTGATCAGGTGGACCAGCTCGGCATTGATGAGGTGAAAGTGCGCACGCCACTCACCTGCGACACCCGCTACGGCCTGTGTGCCCAGTGCTATGGCCGTGATCTTGGACGTGGCACGCCGGTCAACGTCGGCGAAGCGGTTGGTGTGATCGCTGCACAGTCGATTGGCGAGCCGGGTACGCAGTTGACCATGCGGACTTTCCACGTCGGCGGCGCCGCGTCACGCGCAGCGGTAGCCAGTCAGGTTGAGACCAAGAGCGCCGGTGTGGTGCGCTTCACCGCTTCGATGCGCTATGTCACCAGCGCCAAGGAAGAGAAGATCGTCATTACCCGTTCCGGGGAGGTTTTGATCACCGACGACAATGGCCGCGAACGCGAAAAGCACAAGGTACCTTACGGATCAACCCTGCAGGTAGCCGATGGGCAGCAGGTCAGGGCCGGTACCAAGCTGGCAACATGGGATCCGCATACGCGTCCGATCATTGCCGAATACTCAGGTCTGGTCAAGTTCGAGAACGTCGAGGAGGGCGTAACCGTTGCCAAGCAGATCGACGAAGTAACCGGTTTGTCCACTCTCGTCGTGATCGATCCGAAGCGTGGAGGCAAGGCGCAAACCAAGGGTTTGCGTCCGCAAATCAAACTGTTCGATGCCAACGGCGATGAAGTCAGGATCCACGGCAGTGACCATGCCGTGACCATCACTTTCCAGGTTGGCGCCATCATTACGGTACTTGATGGTCAACAAATTTCAGTGGGCGACGTGCTCGCCCGCCTGCCGCAGGAATCGGCCAAGACACGCGATATTACAGGCGGTCTGCCGCGTGTTGCCGAACTGTTTGAAGCTCGCACACCGAAGGATGCCGGCATGCTGGCAGAATTCACCGGCACCATGTCATTTGGAAAGGACACCAAGGGCAAGCAGCGTCTGGTGATTACCGACCTTGAGGGTGTGGCGCACGAGTACCTGATTCCGAAGGACAAGCATGTCCTGGTGCATGATGGCCAGGTAGTGAACAAGGGTGAGTCGATTGTCGACGGCGCGCCAGATCCGCATGACATACTGCGTTTGCAGGGTGTCGAAGCGCTGGCCATTTACATTACTGACGAAGTGCAGGACGTTTATCGTCTGCAGGGTGTGAAAATCAACGACAAGCACATCGAAGTCATCGTTCGCCAGATGTTGCGCCGAGTCAATGTGCTTGACACCGGGGATACCAAGTTTATCCGGGGCGAGCAGGTTGAGCGCGCGCATCTGTTTGATGAAAACGACCGCATGCTTGCCGAGGGCAAGCTTCCGGCAAGCTATGAGCCTGTTCTGCTGGGTATTACCAAGGCCTCGCTGTCAACCGACTCGTTTATCTCGGCGGCGTCCTTCCAGGAAACCACTCGTGTTCTGACCGAAGCGGCAATCATGGGCAAACGCGACGAACTGCGTGGTCTGAAGGAGAACGTTATCGTCGGTCGTCTCATTCCGGCGGGCACCGGTCTGGCGTATCACCGGATGCGCAAGAGCAATGCGGCGGGCATAGATCAGGCTAACGCACCGGCCATGGTCGACGATGCGGCTCCGATCCTAGAGAATGCGCAGGATGCTCCTGTGGCTTGACTTGGGTCTTGATAGACCCTAAAATGCTGGGTCTTTGTCGGTCGGGGCTAACCAGTGCCTCTGCCTGCCATAATAAAATCGCTAAGGCGGCCCTTGGACCGCCTTGGTTTTTTTGCAGAAGCCATGCTCAGTCAAAGGCTGTCGCTGCAGGAAATTGAGGGATGAGATATGCCAACCATTAACCAGCTTGTGCGTAAGCCGCGCGAGGCCGTACGTAGCAAGAGCAAAGTGCCGGCACTGGAAAATTGCCCGCAAAAGCGCGGCGTCTGTACCCGTGTCTACACCACCACGCCGAAAAAGCCAAACTCCGCGCTGCGCAAAGTCTGCAAGGTTCGTCTGACGAATGGCTTCGAAGTCATTTCTTACATCGGCGGCGAGGGTCACAACCTTCAGGAGCACTCTGTGGTTCTGATTCGTGGTGGCCGTGTCAAGGACTTGCCGGGCGTGCGTTACCACACCGTACGCGGATCGCTGGATACACAGGGCGTCAAGGATCGTAAACAGAGCCGTTCGAAGTACGGTACCAAGCGTCCGAAAGCGGCTTGATCGCCGTTTAAGTAAGTGGCCGTTCTGATGGGCGGTCGCGAAGGCTGGTGCCACATGCATCATCCTTCAACTGAAATGAAATTTTGAGAGGTTGCCATGCCACGTCGTCGTGAAGTACCAAAACGCGATATTCTGCCGGATCCCAAGTTTGGCAATATCGAAGTCTCCAAATTCGTCAACACCATCATGATGAGCGGCAAGAAGTCGGTTGCCGAGCGCATCGTTTATGGCGCCTTCGACCTGATCGTTGCCAAGGGTGGCAAGGATCCGATCGAGGTTTTCGGCCTGGCCATGAATAACATCAAACCGCTGGTTGAGGTCAAGAGCCGTCGCGTTGGGGGTGCCAATTACCAGGTACCGGTTGAGGTTCGCCCGAGTCGCCGGATGGCACTGGCCATGCGCTGGTTGCGCGAAGCAGCGCGCAAGCGTTCTGAAAAGTCGATGGGCCAGCGACTCGCTGCAGAGATGCTCGAAGCAGCCGAAAACCGTGGTGGTGCTGTCAAGAAGCGCGACGAAGTGCATCGTATGGCTGACGCCAACAAGGCCTTCGCACACTTCCGCTTCTGATCGTACAATTTTTCCGTCGCAGCCCGTCTGCAGACGATCGTTCTTTATTCGTGAAGGTTTATTACTGTGGCACGCAAAACCCCTATCGACCGCTATCGCAATATCGGTATTAGCGCGCACATTGACGCCGGCAAGACGACGGTGACTGAGCGTATCCTGTTCTACACCGGTGTGAATCACAAGATCGGTGAAGTGCATGACGGTGCTGCCACCATGGACTGGATGGAGCAGGAGCAGGAGCGTGGTATTACCATCACTTCGGCCGCGACGACCTGTTTCTGGAAGGGCATGGATTTCATCCGCCCCGAGCATCGCATCAACATCATTGACACCCCGGGACACGTTGATTTCACCATTGAGGTTGAGCGCTCGATGCGGGTGCTGGATGGCGCCTGCATGGTCTATTGTGCCGTAGGCGGTGTGCAACCCCAGTCGGAAACCGTTTGGCGTCAGGCCAACAAATACAAGGTTCCGCGCCTTGCCTTCGTAAACAAGATGGATCGCCAGGGCGCCGACTTTTTCAAGGTCGTCGAACAGATGGGATCACGCCTCAAGGCCAACCCGGTGCCGATTGTCATTCCGATTGGCAAGGAAGATTACTTCCAGGGCGTCGTTGATCTGATCAAGATGAAGGCGATCTACTGGGATGAAGCCTCACAGGGCATGAAATTTGACTACCGCGAAATTCCGGCCGAGTTGCTGGAGCAGGCCGAAGAGTGGCGTGGCAAGATGATCGAAGTGGCCGCCGAGTCATCAGAAGAGCTGATGAATCAGTATCTTGAATCCGGTGATCTGAGCGAAGCGCAAATCATCAGGGGTTTGCGTGATCGAACCATTGCCTGCGAGATACAGCCGATGCTGTGCGGCACGGCGTTCAAGAACAAGGGTGTGCAGCGCATGCTCGACGCCGTGATCGATCTGCTGCCTTCACCGGCCGATATTCCTCCGGTGACCGGTGAAAAGGAAAATGGCCAGCCGGATTCGCGTGTGGCTTCAGACGATGCCAAATTCTCGGCACTGGCCTTCAAGCTGATGACCGATCCGTATGTCGGACAGTTGACCTTCATTCGCGTTTATTCCGGCGTCCTGAAATCCGGCGACACCATCTACAACCCGATCAAGGGTCGCAAGGAGCGGATTGGACGTGTTTTGCAAATGCACGCCAACAATCGCGAGGAAATCAAGGAAGTTCTGGCGGGTGATATTGCTGCTTGCGTCGGTTTGAAAGATGTGACAACCGGCGAAACACTGTGTGATCCGGCGGCTGTCATTACACTTGAGCGCATGGTATTCCCGGAACCGGTTATCCACATTGCGGTGGAACCAAAAACCAAGGCTGACCAGGAAAAAATGGGCATCGCGCTTAGCCGTCTGGCCAATGAAGACCCTTCATTCCGCGTGCGTACTGATGAAGAAACCGGTCAGACGATCATTTCGGGCATGGGTGAGCTGCATCTTGAAATCATCGTCGATCGCATGCGGCGAGAATTTGGTGTGGATGCCAATATCGGTGCGCCGCAGGTGGCTTACCGTGAGTGCATCAAGAAGACTGTCGAGCAGGAAGGCAAGTTCGTCAAGCAATCGGGCGGACGCGGGCAATTTGGCCATGTCTGGCTCAAGATCGAGCCGAACGAGGCGGGCAAGGGTTACGCGTTCGTCGACGCCATCAAGGGCGGAACTGTTCCTCGTGAGTACATTCCGGCGGTTGATAAGGGATTGCAGGATTGCGTCAAGAGCGGTGTGTTGGCCGGCTTTCCTGTGGTGGATGTCAAGTTCACACTTTTTGATGGTTCCTATCACGATGTTGACTCGAACGAAAATGCATTCCGCATGGCTGCTTCGATGGCCTTCAAGGAAGGTTTGAAGAAGGCGCAACCAACGCTGCTTGAGCCAATGATGTCGGTTGAAGTCGAAACGCCGGAAGAATACATGGGCAACATCATGGGCGACCTCTCCGGGCGTCGTGGTGTAGTTCAGGGAATGGAAGATCTGCCTGGTGCGATCAAGGCCATCAAGGCCGAGGTGCCGTTGGCCGAGATGTTTGGCTATTCAACCACGGTGCGTTCCCTGTCGCAGGGTCGGGCGACTTATTCAATGGAATTCAAGCACTATGTCGAGGCGCCGAAGAACGTCGCCGAGGCAGTGATCAACAAGAAGTGATTTTTGTTTTCTGAGGATACTTTAAATGGCTAAGGCAAAATTTGAACGGACGAAGCCGCACGTAAACGTCGGCACGATTGGTCACGTAGACCATGGCAAGACCACGCTGACGGCGGCGATCACGACGATCCTGTCGAAGAAATTTGGTGGTGAGGCCAAGGCCTA
>NZ_JAEUOI010000234.1 GCF_016790145.1 Propionivibrio sp.
AGAATCTTGGGGATGTCATCGCGTGATTTGAGGTCGAAAACTATCTTGGAAATGTCGACTTCACCAAAGTGCATCTGGCTATTTTGGACAACTCGCATCGCCGGTCTCCGGAAAAGTCGCATGAGCTTGTCTTGCGGTAGCCGTCATTATAATGCTTATGGTCTACAGAGGCTTGGTATTCCGGAGTGGAATGATGATTTTTTCTGTCACAGATCCGGCGCCGTATCTAACGCGAAGATTTCCTCCGGCTTGGGCCGCCAGCCCAGTATTTCCGTTCTTCTCGCCTTGTTTCCCCCTTCCGATGACAATTCTTCGGCAAAGTAAAAACGGCTGAATCCGCTGCTGTTGATGGGGTTGAGGTGTTTTCGATCAAACACTAAATACGCAGGAGCTACTTTTGCAAGCGGAACGGAGGATACCGCTCCAGGACTTTGGCCCATGCGGCGTGTGCGGAGAGTTCGGTTTGGATAGGGCCGTCTTAAAGAGAACTGTACGATCGTTTTACCTCGTTTCTAGCGACCTACGGACTTCCGTGTCACTGCGAGTTGACAACGACCAATACAAAACCTGCCGAGGGAACAGCAGACGGCGCACGCACGGCTCACGTTGCATGGCGCTGGCGTTGGCTACGGCCGGCGACAGAGGCAGCAGGCCGGCTCACCAACGCTGTTAGGCTCTCAAAGTGCTTGGAATAGGCGCTTCGACCCTCGGCGCCTCATGGATGCTCAGGGACCCAATGGGTATCGGTTCCGCTGCACCCTTCGGACGGCCTTAATGTCGCGTTATAGTAGAGCGCTAGTGCTTCTCTGCGGAGATCAAGATGAACGCCGAAGTCGATACCCCGGACACGATGGTGCGCCATTTCAGGCAGATCCTGCTATGGCCCTTGCAGTTGATGCCCATTCAGGAGAATGCGCAGATCCAGAAGCATTGGGAGGTGCTCGAGAATTCCGGACCGGAAAACCCCTGGCGCGAGCTTTCTTCCGAGTTCAGCGGAGATCAGTCGAGCTTTCAACGGCGCCACTACAACGAGTTCGTGACCTTTCTCCCCCACGTGCAGCGCTTCCTCTACGGGGAAGGGCTGGCGCGCGGCAAAGGCGGCTGGCATGCCGAGTCGCCGATGCGCGTGTTTCGGCGACGCGACATCGCCAGGGCGAAGGCCACGTTTCGCCGCGACAAGCCGCCGGTGACATTCGGGGTCGGCCACGTCGAGCTCTACTTCTTCTATGACATAGATATCGTGGTGCTGGCCCTGGAGCTGTTCGCCGATGACATCAGCCTCGACGATGTCCAGCACACCCTGTATCGCTTCGGACGCGCCTATCCGCTGGACTGGGATGCGGACGGAACGGGCAACCACTGCGTCGACAAGATCGAATGGTTGTCGGCGGACGCGCGGGTTCTTGCATGCTCCGACTATGACATCGAGGAGAAGTACCTGGCATTCGTTTCCCAGTATCGCTCGCCTTACATCGCCTCGCACTGGGAGTTCCTTCTGAAGCCAATGGCAATGCATTACTCGGGGGAACCGGGGCTGATACGCTACCGGCAGATCGAATTCCACCGCATGCCGCTGATGGCATACATCGCGCTGGACGATCCTCACGTCCTGACGCGGGCCGACTTCGTACGCCTGGGATTGGCTGCGGCGCCGGGCAAACCCGATGTCCTGCCATATTCCGAGCGCCACCTGCTGCGCTTCGAACGCCGCCACTGCTATGACCGCCATTGGTCCAGGGAGGGCGACGAGATGAATACCCGCTTCATCTGCAGCGGGCGGATCCTGATCGCGGTCGGCAGCGCGAGGAAAGCTGCATTCGTCGACCGCGAAACCGGCATGCTCGGCCAGTTCCGGCATCAGTATTTTCTGCTCTTCCTGATCGCGCACTTTCATCGCGCAGCGCTGCTGATGCTCTCCGACCGTCTGGTGATCGCCTTGAACGATCTGGACATCCAGAATGCCGACAGCGTCAGAAATTTCAAGCGTCTCATCCGGCACACCTTTGAGATCTTTCTGCGCTTCACCCACCGTTACTGGTTCCACGATGTCTCCGATCAGGCGCAGGCACGGGATCTTTTTCACATGTGCACCGAGAATCTGGGCACCGATGATCTTTACAACGAGGTACGTGAGGAGATTCAGGACATGAGCAGCTATCTCGACAGCGACACCTTGCGTCGCCAGTCGAACTCGATGGTCCGGCTGACCGTTTCCACCATATTCGGCATGATGGCGACCGTGACCAGCGGATTCCTGGGGATGAACCTGATCGCTGAAGCCGACGCCACGTGGGGCTTGAAGCTCCTCTACTTCCTGCTGGTGGGCGTCCCTTCGGTGATGCTGGCCCTCTACGTGATACTCAAGTCCAAACGCCTGTCGGACTTTCTCGATGCGCTCGCCGATGAGCGCTTGTCACCCCGCTCCAAGTCCGTGGCCGCCGAGAACATCTTCCGCAAGCGGACCAGGCCGGTACGATGAGGCACCAGGAGTGCCCAAGTCGAAGCTGATCAGGGCGTCTGCACCCGTCCCCATTCCAGCTCGAACACACGCAGCAGGGATTGCTTGTCGAGGCGGTTGAGCTCCGCCGGCACACGCGCCTTGTGACCGGAGCGCACAGGCCTGAGGCCCGCAAACCGCCAAGAGACAGGCGTTTTGCGGGCCTCTGTCATGCAAGGGAGGCGGGTTTGCGGGGTGCTGGGGAAATTCGGGCGGAAATTCCCGGTTGACGAAGGTCGACTTGGGCGGAGATACGTGCTAAATGATGATTGAAGTTTCTGTCCTTGAAAGGGAGTTCCAATGAGCACGCACCGCCGCACCGCCGTCCGCGCATCCGCCATGGCTCTGGCCGTCACCGCCGCCCTGGCCTGTGGGTCGGCAGGCGCGGGCACGGCCAGCAGCTACAGCAGCATGGGCTTCGACGGGATCGGCAACATCGTCGACGACAGCTTCTACGCCGAAGCCAGCCGCGACGGCGTCGCGCTGCCCTGGACGGCGCCGCAGCCGGGCAGCGTGTCGACCTTCCTTAACGCCTTGTCCGGCGTGTCCGACGTGCGATCGATGGTGCAGGTCAGCGGGCGGGGCGACACGCTGCCGGGCGCCGCGCCGGTCCCGATCAGCGGCAGCCTGGTGGCGGCGGCGGATGTGGTCGCCGGCACGCTGCACCTGCGGGCCGTCACCACCTACGGCAGCTACGCTCAGAACGCCAGCAACCTGCCTGGAGGCCGCCCCACCTACGCCTACACGAGCGGCTACGGCGGTGCCGAGGTGATCGAGCACTTCGAACTGCGCTACGCGAACATCTACGCCGGCTCGATGGAGGTGACGCTGCAGATGACGCTGGACGGCAACCTGAGCTCAAGCACCGAGAGCGGCTGGCAGATGGGTCTGGGCACCGTGCTGCGGCTCAGCGCACCGGACGGTGATCAGTATCGCTATGACCGCTTTGAGTCCAGTCTGGCCGGACAGGTGGTGTCGGTCACCGCGACGCTGCCCGCCGGCCAGTGCTTCGTTGCCCAGGGCTACTGCGAGAGCTTTTTCAGCATCTGGGCCGGCTTCGAGACCAGCAGCCGCAACCTCGCCAGCGGTGTCATCGTGCAGCGCACCGGCGCGCCGGCTGACCTGGACTTCCTGAACACCGCGCACGTGCAGGTCGTCGTGCCCGAGGCCTTTACGGTCGTCGGCAGCGGCGACGGATCCACCGCGTCGTGGGTCGTCACATCGGCCGTGCCCGAGCCTGCGAGCTGGGCGCTGCTGCTGGCCGGGTTGGGCAGCATCGCGCTACGCCGCCGCGTGGTGCGTTGACCGCCCGGTCTGCGCCCTGACGACCGTGGTGCAATGGGGCCCGTTGGTGCGCTGCGCCACCCACCCGAGGGCACCCAAGTGGCTGACGCCGCCGCCGAGACCGGCCGTCTGCAGCCGCTGCTGGAACACCTGGGTGCCGGCCTGGACCGTACCTCAGCAAATCAAAGCAGCAAATCAAAGGGGTCCAATGGCACTACTGGCATGGCATACCGTGAAAGCCGCATGAATATTGCCTTGCACGGTATCATTGTTCAAGATGCCCGCCCTTGCTGATTGCCTCGCGAGCCGGTTTTGCAATGCGTCTGAGCGCAGCCGATGATGTGGAAATTAGCCTTGTTACTTTTTGCCGGACAACACTGAAAAGCTACCTTGTTTCGCCAGTTGCTATGAGAATCCGGAAACGATGCAGCTTTTTCAGAATGTCTTCAGAAAGTCTGACTTCATGCTGCTCATGACAAAGCCGAATGACGTCCTGATTTGTTATTGACCCATCAAAAGAATCTAGGCAATCGTAAAGCCTTTTACTGATTTTGAGCGGATCAAAAGGCGAATACCCTGACAAGAGATACGAAGATTCGGATAATTTTTCGACTGTCAGCGCGGGATTTCGCATTGATCGCTCGGGTAATGCAGTGGTGGTCAGCAGGCCGTACGCCTGTTCAAGCTCACGCAGGAGAAACTTCTGTTCAATCCCCTCAATACGGGCAAATTCGTCCTGACTGAGCTGCCTGATCATGGCGTAAGCCTGCTTATAGAATTCAGCCTCATGACCGGCCCAGGCTCCCCATGACTCACGGTAAATTGGTTCAGGCGGGGGCAGATCATCCAATTCCTGCAAGGTAAGCGGGGCCGAGACATCGTTTGACAGACCGGAGATGGACGGTTTGAAATCCATCTTCAGCAGGACATAGCGTGAAAGAATTTTCTGCAGATTTTCCAGATATGTTCTGAGAGTCCGCCAGAATCGCCACCCTTCCTCGCCTGCGTCATGCTTGCAGAACCATGTCGAGCAGACCGCATCCCAGTAGGGCATCACGGTACAGAACCCCTCGTCGTCATGAAACGGACAACGCAAAAATTCACTCCTGCCGAAATACTCCAGGTTTGAGTTCCTGGAGAGGAGGGTGAACTTTTTCGGACGGAAAACTCCCAAGGGAGAAATACTGGTCTTTCCGGCAATCCTGTTCAGCATCCGTTGGCGCCCTGTCTCATGCTCAGGATCATCGGAATTCATGAGTGCGCCAACCAGATAATTCGGGATTTCCGGATGATGGGTACAGCATTTCGTTTTAGCCGAGAAATTTATTGACGTATTGGTGTGCGAATCGAGCTTCTCCAGCATGGCGCAGTTTCTGCAGGTCGCAGCCGATTCAATCGGAATCGGATTCTTAAAAAATGGAGGAAGAAACAGCGAATAACATTGTGGAAGGATATCGATGATTCTGGCTGTTTTCATGATTTGTCCTTGCTCTCCAGCGGGTTGTAGCGTCCGAATCTTCGGACGAGAGCGCCTCATTCAAAAAAGAAAGGGAACTCGCAACGAGTTCCCCTACGCCGGATAGGAACTGATCCGAGCTAGTGTTTATCAAAGTTGTTGACTTTTTGCAGGTTATTAACCGCTAAAGATGAAATATCCTTATGCAATTTCACAGTATTAATTTCAACTGTGGTCATTCCGCCACTGACCTGCTCCAGATCCTCAGCAGTGATTTCTTCATCCTTTTTCATTTTGTCATAGTCCATCATATACCTCCGTATCAAACAGTTAAATTCGGCGACATTCCGGATGCCACCCACTATTGAAGCTGGAACACTTCAAAATCAATTCAAAATTACTTTTTTTGCAATTTTAATAGATCATTTTTAGAGATTCTCGCTCCCCCGGATACTTGCTCAAGTTCCTTCTCGTTGAGTTCACTGCATCGGGTATCCTTGGAGTCGCCAAGCGAACCAGCTTTAATACTTATCTCCGTCTCAGGAAATCTTTCGTTAGTGCTTTTGTCTTTGTCAGTCATGACTTGATCCTCTCTAAAATCCAAGGCGCTACGCTAGGCGATCAATGAGGTGTTCGGCGAAGCGGCGCGAGTTCAACGTTACCGAACCCACAGGCAAGAAACGTTACCGAGTCCTTTCCCAAGGGTCAGGTTCCAAGGTGTTGACTTTCTGCAGGTTATCAACTGGTAAAGATGAAAACTCCTTATGCAATTTCACCGTATTAATGTCAGCTTTAGTCATTCCGCCACTGACCTGCTCCAGATCCTCAGCACTGATTTCTCCATACATTTTCATTTGATCCTTTTTCATCATGAACCTCCCTATCATGCAGTTTGAATTCGGTGACAGCTTCCGGATATCACCGACGAAGTAGACTTGTACACTTCATGTCTAGTCAATAAAACACACATAGTCAAGGCAATATCTGGATTGCGCGTTTCAGCGAACAGGAAATGGCTCAGCTATTTTTCACCAGGACGATATTCCCTGTCACCCGCATCGCTGGCCAATAGATGAACATGATCGGCAGGCCGTGGAATAAGCGTTAAAAAATGAAACACCGGGCCGCTTATTTGATGAAGTACGTCCTGCCAGCATTGCAGGTCTGATGTGAAACAATCGGGTGCGGGCTCTTGCTGCGCGCCCGGCAATACCTTCTATCCCGGTCAGCAAACATGCCCATGATCAATAAAGATCAACAAAGGGCTTGTTATTTTCTTCAGACTCGTTTCTAATCTCGTTTCACGTGTTTTTCCTTTGACTTCAGATCCATGCCTTCTTTTGACGCACACACCATTGAACTGCTTGCCGCGCTGGCCACGGTGGCGTTCGTCATTTCGCGCGCCCTTCTTCGTGTCGCCCCGAAAGTACGTGTAGTCAGCGTAGTACGAGTCATACCCAAAGTACCGTCGAGGGCCGGAAGAAAGCAAGTCGAAGCGTAAAACGACAGCAGATTCCAAAACCCCCGCCGGTCAAACCGGGCGGGGGTTTTCGTTTTTGGGTCCCGCACGATACAGAGTCCGGTTTAGCCGCCAACGCAGCAATTCTTTGAAGGAGATTTTCATGTCCAGCAACAAAACCGAAACCCTCAGTGGTGCGCAGATCGTCGTGCGCCTGCTCGAAAGGCAGGGCGTGCGAACGCTGTCCGGTATCCCCGGTGGTGCCATCCTGCCGATCTACGACGCCTTGTCGCAGTCGACACTGATCCATCACGTGCTCGCCCGTCATGAGCAGGGCGCCGGGTTCTTCGCGCAGGGCATGGCTCGGGCTACTGGCCTGCCCGCCGTGTGCATGGCGTCTTCCGGTCCGGGCGCCACAAATCTGGTGACCGCCATCGCCGACGCCAAGCTCGATTCGATCCCGCTGGTGGCGATTACCGGTCAGGTTCCCAAGTCGATGATCGGTACCGATGCCTTTCAGGAAGTCGATACCTACGGTTTGTCGATCCCGATTACCAAGCACAATTTCCTGGTCGGCTCGGCCGAGGAGTTGCTCGATGTGATCCCGCATGCCTTCCGCCTGGCCGCTTCCGGTCGCCCCGGTCCGGTGCTCGTGGATATTCCGAAGGATGTGCAGAACCAGCGTGTTGAGGTCAGCGAGTGGCCCGAGCCTGGCGTGGCTGTCCCGGTTCCGGTTGCCGATGCAGAGCGGATTGCCCGCGCGGCGGCGATGATCAATGAGGCTGAACGGCCCATTCTTTACCTTGGCGGCGGCGTCGTGCATTCCGGCGCTTCCGGTCTGGCCGTGGCCTTGGCCGAGAAGGCCAGCCTGCCGAGCGTGATGACACTGATGGCGCTGGGAGCGATGCCGGTCGATCATCCGCTGTCGATGGGAATGCTCGGCATGCATGGCGCGCGCTGTACCAACTTTGCACTCGATGAATGCGATCTGCTGATTGCCGTTGGCGCCCGTTTTGATGACCGGGCGACGGGCAAGGTGGCGGCCTTCTGCCCGCAGGCGAAAATCATCCACATCGACATTGATCCATCCGAACTCGACAAGGTCAAGACGGCGCACGTCGGCATCATGGGCGATGTCAGGAACGTTCTTGAACAACTTACGCCGCAGGTCAAAGCCATCATTCGCGCGCCGTGGCTGACGCGCGTGGCCGATCTGAAGACGAATCATCCGCTGCGTATGCCGGGCATCGATGACCCGCGCACGCCTTACGGGCTGATCCGCGCCGTCGCCGATTGCCTCGATGACGAAGCAACAATTGCGACCGATGTCGGTCAGCATCAGATGTGGGTGGCGCAGGCCTATCCGCTGCGCCGACCGCGCCAGTGGCTGACCTCGGGCGGTCTCGGGACGATGGGCTTCGGGTTGCCGGCGGCGATTGGTGCGGCGCTGGCCGAACCTGAACGCACGGTAGTCTGCTTCACCGGCGACGGCAGTATTCTGATGAACGTCCAGGAATTCGCCACGGCGGCTGAAGAAGACGCCAATGTGAAAGTCGTGCTGATGAACAACGCCTCGCTCGGCCTGGTTTTCCAGCAGCAGACGCTGTTCTACGGTGAGCGCATCTTTGCCTCGAAATACAAGGGAATGCCCGATTTCATCAAGGTCGCCGAAGGTTTTGGCTGGCAGGCGCTCGATCTCGACCAGGCCTCTGACCCGCTCGCAGCGCTGAACGTGGCGCTGCACTCGCGTGGCCCGGTGCTGATCCACGTCAGCATCGATATGCGTGAGCAGGTATTACCCATGGTCGCGCCTGGCGCGGCAAACAAAGACATGATCGGAGGCTGAACATGAATGCCAATGCTAAAACAGAAAACCAGGCGCTATCGCGGACGGTGCTTGAGCTTGACGTAAATAACCATGCCGGCGTGATGTCGCACGTTGTCGGCCTGTTCTCGCGCCGCGCCTACAACGTCGAAGGCATTCTGGTGATGCCCGTTGGCAATGGGGAAACCAGTCGAATCTGGCTGATGGTCAACGAAGAGGCCCGCCTGGAGCAGATGGTGAAACAGGTCGAAAAGCTGGAAGATGTACTGGCCGTCCGTCGGCACGGCGCCACGCATGAAGTGTTCGAGCGCATGGAGGAGTATTTCCGTTAGAGGTCGGTAAATACGCACTGCATACCACCAAGTCACCAAGATCACCAAGGTGCATCAAGTTGACCGCATTCTTCAGGAGAAGGTGATGCTTTCAATGTGCAACCTGGTAACACTTGTGACCTGGTGGTGATATCAAGGTTTTAATCCTTGTGTCGAATTTCCACCGATTCATAAGCGAGCAGCGCGTTCTTGCGTTCGCTGCCCCAGCGGTATTGCCCGATGTCGCCGCTTTCGCGAATGACGCGATGGCAGGGAATGAGCAGTGCAATGGGGTTCTGGGAGAGCGCCGTGCCGACGGCGCGCCAGGCGCGCGGGTTGCCAACCATCGCGGCCAGTGTTTGATAGGAGACGATTCCTCCGCCAGGAATTCTCAGCAGCGCTTCCCAGACCTTGATCTGGAAATTCGTTCCCCGCAGCAGAAGATGCAGTGGCGCTTGCAAGGTGCCCATGGCAAACAGGCAGGCGATGGTTTCGGCAAGTGCGCTGTCATCGCGTAGCAATCGGGCTTGAGGCCACTCGTCATGCAGCTCGGCAATGGCGATGCTCGTGTCGTCGCCTGTCGTGAAGTGGAGATGACAGAGACCGCGTTGCGTGGTGCCGGCGATGACCCGCCCCAATGGCGTCAGTCCGAAGCCATAAGTGATCTCCAGCCCTTCACCGAGCGCGCGGACTTCGCCCGGCGTCACCGCATCGCAGGCGATCATCAGGTCGTGCAGGCGAGCGGGGCCCGACAGTCCGCTGGCGTGCGCGGCGGCGAGGACGTCGTGACTCTGGCGCAGCAGCGATCTGGCGTGATCCCTGGTCAGGTATTGCAGAAAGCGCTTGGGCGATATGCCGGCCCAGGTGCTGAAAATGCGCTGCAGATGGAAAGGGCTGAGGCCGATATGCGCAGCGATTTCCTCAAGACCCGGCTGCTGGCGAGCGTTCTGCCGGATGAAGCGGATGGCCTGCGCGACGGTTTCGTAGGCTTGGCAGCGTTCAGCAATATCACTCATGTGCGCACCCGCATCGGAAGTTTGACCAGTCCCGTCGTCAGGGCGATTCCGGCGAGGACGAGCAGGCCGCCGGTGACCTTGTTCCAGCCGATTGCTTCGTTCAGAAAAAGCGCCCCCCAGAGCACGCCGAATACCGGAACGAGAAAGGTGACGGACAGGGCCTGCGTCGGGCCGACATCCTGAATGAGCCGGAAATAGAGCAGGTAGGCTGCGCCGGTACACAGCACGCCGAGCGCCGTCACCGCCGCCCAGTCGCAGGGGAGCGGCGTTAGCCGCAGCGGAACGAAGAAAACGAGCGGAAGCACCAGCAGGCTGGCCATCCACATGCTGCCGTGGGCATTGCCGAACGGCGTGGCTTCCGTCGGGTAGGCCTTGGTGTAGGTGCTGACCACGCTGTAAGACACGGGCGCGATCAGCCCGCTGACCATCGCTGGCCAGTCTTCGCCGCCGGGCAGCGACACGCCGTAGCCGACCAGCAGGACGACGCCTGCCAGTCCGCACAACAGGCCCAGTGCGATTGAGCGCGTAATCGGCGTGCGCAACCATAGGGCCGCGATAACGGCACCCCAGAGCGCTGACGTCGCATTGATGATCGACAGCAGTGACGCCGACAGCGACTGGGCGGCATACGCAAAGAGCAGGAAGGGAAAAGCCGAATTGAGCAGGCCGACGATCAGGTAATGCCTCCAGTGACGGCCGAATTCAAGCTTCTTCTTCAGCCACAGGCTGGCTAGCCAGAGAAAGACGGCCGCGATCAATACGCGGAAAGCGATCAGCGCAGCGGGCCCGAAAACCGGGGCGCCAATGCGTAAAAAGAGGAATGATCCACCCCACAGGGCGGCCAGCAGGAATAGCCGGAAAAGGCTTGCGGTGTCCATAAAAAATCTCTTGATGGCAATTCAGGTTCTCATTGTGGCCTTACAGGACATCGTCTGCCACCCGATTCTTGCGATCGGCATCAATTTTGAGCGCGGGGTAGAAACGCTATACCATTCACAGTTGGTTGTTCCGCTGTTGGCTTGTTCAAGGAGGACGGATGCGTCTGCTGCTTGTCGAGGATGACCGGATGATTGGCACCAGTGTGCAGAGTGGCCTGCGACAGGAAGGCTACTCGGTGGACTGGGTGCGCGATGGTTCGGCAGCCGAACTGGCGATCGCCAACGGTGTTTATGAGCTGATCCTGCTCGACCTTGGTCTGCCGCGAAAAACCGGCCTGGATCTGCTCGCCGGTCTGCGCCGGAAAGGCAGTGTCCTGCCGGTGCTGGTGATCACGGCACGCGATTCGGTCGCCGACCGGGTCAAGGGGCTGGATGCCGGAGCCGACGACTATCTGGTCAAACCCTTCGATCTCGATGAATTGTCGGCGCGCATTCGCGCCCTGCTGCGGCGGCAAGCCGGCCGTGCCTCCCCGCTGATCGAACATGGTGCGCTTTCGCTCAATCCGGCGACGCACGAGGTTTTCCAGGACGGTGCGCCGGTCAATCTCTCGGGCCGTGAATTTGCTTTGCTGAATGCGCTGCTTGAGCATCCGGGAGTGCCGCTCTCGCGCGCACAACTGGAGGAGCGCATCTACGGGTGGGACGAAGAGGTCGAGAGCAATACGGTTGAAGTGTATATCCATTCCTTGCGTCGCAAACTGGGTGCCGAGTGGATACGCAATGTTCGCGGCGTCGGTTATCGTGTACCGGAACGGCCATGAAATCAATCCGGAAAAATCTGCTGGTGGCTCTGCTCGGCGCCATGTTCGTGGTGATGCTTCTCGGCGGCTGGGCGACCTACAGTGCGGCGCGCAACGAAGCCGGAACGCTGTTCGACTATCATCTGCAGCAGATTGCCCTGTCCTTGCGTGACCAGACGTTTCAGGGGTCCGCCGAGGCTTTGGCCAGTGACGAGAGTCTGGAATTCGTGATCCGTGTCTGGGACCGGAACGGGCTGACCGTCTATTATTCCCGGCCTGAGCAGACACTGCCCGAACTCACCCGCCTGGGTTATTCAACGTCTGAATCCCGGGAAGGGGAATGGCGGGTTTTTGCCATCCAGTACCATGGCCTGACCATTGCCGTGGCGCAGCCGATGCGTGTGCGCAACCAACTCGCCGCCGATGCCGCCTGGAGTACACTGAAGCCGTTTTTTGTGCTGCTGCCGGTGCTTGGTCTGTTGATCTGGGGTGTGGTCGGTCGCGGCTTGCGGCCTCTGGCACAGCTTGCGCGCTCGGTACAGGCGCGCACGCCTGATTCGCTCGATCCGCTGCAGCCGGACGAAGTGCCTGAAGAAGTGAAGCCTCTGGTTTTTTCGCTGAACGATCTGTTGGCCCGGCTGAAGGCGGCGCTGGACGTACAAAGGGCCTTCGTCGCCGATGCCGCGCATGAATTGCGCACGCCCTTGACCGCGCTGCAATTGCAGTTGCAACTCGTCGAACGCGCCACTTCCCTTGAGCAGAGGACGGCGGCGCTTGGCGAACTCAGGAACGGACTGCAACGAACGACCCATGCCGTCCAGCAACTGTTGACACTGGCGCGGCAGGAGCCGGGCGCCACCGAGTATCGATTGGCCACGGTGAGTCTGGCCGATCTGGTACGGCGTTCGGTGGTCGAGCATCAGCGGCTTGCCGAGGTCAGGCAGATTGATCTGGGTGTCACCGAGGCCGAGCCGGCGGCCGTGGTGTCGGGGGATGTCGATGCCCTGCGCATCCTGCTCGCCAACCTCGTCGGCAATGCGCTGCGCTATACCCCCGGCGGCGGGCAGGTCGATGTCTCATGCCGCATCCGCGATGGACGCCCCTGCCTTGAAGTCGCCGACAGCGGGCCGGGAATCCCCGCCGCAGAACGCGAACGCGTTTTTGACCGCTTCTACCGCCGGGGAGGCGAAGCGCATGGCGACGACGAGGGGCAAACCGGGAGCGGTCTCGGTCTGTCGATCGTGCGCACGATTGCCGATCGGCATGGGGCACAGGTCAGCCTTGCCGATTCTGTTTCCGGCGGTTTGCTGGCGCGAGTCGATTTCCCCGGTGTCGCAAACGCGGCAAGGTGATTGTTTCGGCTTAAGTCAATTTTAAGTTTCTCGCTTGTAGGATTCAGTCCATTGCAATGCGCTTCGCTTGCATTGACCGAATTACAGGAGAACGACCATGACTTCGAACACTTTGAAAATCAGTGTGATTGCCGCTTTGATTACGGCGGGACTGGGCGGTGCCTACTCGATCGGTAGCGGCAATGCCCTGTCGCCAGCCCAGGCTTCGGCGCCCCCGGCGCTGATTGCCCCGGCACTGGCGACTACTGTTGCCGCTCCGCTGACGCCCTTGCCCGACATGAGCGCCATCGTTGCGCGCAACGGTGCGGCGGTAGTCAATATCAGCGTTTCCGGGACTGGCAGGAATTCGGCTGAAATGTCGGATTCGCCAAAGCTCGATCCAAACGATCCGCTCTTCGAGTTCTACCGCCGCTTTGGTGTTCCGCAGCAACGTGGTGAGCGACCGGTGCGTGGCCAGGGTTCCGGCTTCATTCTGCGTGAGGACGGCATCGTGCTGACCAATGCTCATGTTGTTGATGGCGCTGACGAGGTGATGGTCAAGCTGATCGACAAACGTGAATTCAAGGCCAAGGTGCTCGGAATCGACAAACCGAGCGATGTCGCCGTGCTCAAGATCGAGGCGCAGAATCTGCCGACCCTGAAGATGGGCAGTGCGGCCAATACGCGCGTTGGTGAGTGGGTACTGGCCATCGGTTCGCCTTTCGGTTTTGAGAATAGCGCCAGCGCCGGTATTGTTTCGGCCAAATCACGTTCGCTGCCGGATGACAATTACATCCCCTTCATCCAGACCGATGTGGCGGTCAATCCCGGCAATTCGGGTGGGCCGCTATTCAACATGGCGGGCGAGGTGATCGGTATCAATTCCCAGATATATAGCCGAACGGGGGGGTATCAGGGACTTTCGTTTGCCATCCCGATCGAGGTGGTGATGAATGTTGAGGCGCAGATTGTCAAGAACGGAAAGGTACAGCGCGGTCGGCTCGGGATCGCGATTCAGGAGCTGAACCAGTCGCTGTCCGATTCGTTCGGCCTGAAAAATTCGATGGGTGCGCTGGTCAGTTCGGTTGAGAACGAGAGCCCGGCGGCAAAGGCCGGGCTTGAACCCGGCGATGTGATTCTGTCGCTTAACGGCAAGGCCATTTCGAGTTCGAGCGAACTGCCTTTGCTGGTCGCCGATATCCAGCCCGGCGAATCGGCCAGGTTGCAGGTCTGGCGCAAGGGTGCTACGCGTGAAATCGAAGTCAAAGTCGGTGCCCAGAAGGAGGCCAGACTGGCCAGCGCCGACAGCAGGAAAGAGTCGCAAGGACGCCTTGGCCTGGCACTGCGCTCACTGTCGCCGGACGAGCGTCGTCAGGTGGACGGCAAGAACGGTTTGCTGGTCGAGGAGGTCGGCGGCGCTGCGGCACGCGCCGGCATCCGTCCGGGCGATGTCGTTCTGGCGCTCAACGGCGAGCCGGTCAATAGCGTTGAGCAGTTGCGCGGACTGGTCTCCAAAGCTGAAAAACGGGTGGCCTTGCTGATTCAGCGTGACGATGCAAAGCTGTTCGTTCCGGTTGATCTCGGGTGATGCGATGGCGGGCAGGGCGGGGGATTCCGGGAGCGATCGGGAGCAGCCTCGCCTATTTCCTCCCGCCGTGCGAACCGCCTTTGTCCCAGCCGAAACGAACGGCTCGTTGCCAGCGCTGATCGGCCTGCCGTAACGTGTTTGCTGCGGCTTGGCGACCCGGCGCGGCCCTGGGCTTGACGGGTTTTTTCGGTTTGACGGTGATGGGCATGAGCAGGCCGGTGGAAAACAGGTCTATGATAAACTTTCCCTCAATTCTATCGCTCCCGAGAAATTCATGTCCGGCAACACGATTGGCACCTTGTTTACGCTTACTTCGTTCGGCGAGTCGCACGGACCGGCCATCGGTTGTGTCGTTGATGGCTGCCCGCCGGGGCTGGATCTTTGCGAAGCGGATATCCAGGCTGAACTCGACCGGCGCAAGCCGGGCACTTCGCGCCATGTGACGCAGCGTCGCGAACCGGATACGGTTGAAATCCTGTCCGGTGTCTTTGCCGGAAAAACCACGGGTACTCCTATTGGTTTGCTCATCCGCAACGAGGATCAGCGCAGCAAGGATTACGGCAACATCGCCGAAACATTCCGGCCGGGCCATGCCGACTACGCCTACACGCAAAAATACGGATTTCGCGACCATCGCGGTGGTGGTCGTTCGTCGGCGCGCGAAACGGCGGTGCGCGTGGCGGCCGGGGCCATTGCGCGGAAATGGCTGAAGCAGCGCTACGGCGTGACGATTCAGGGCTGGATGAGTCAGCTCGGACCGATTCCGATTCCCTTTGTCGATGCCACCCAGATTTCCATGAACCCTTTCTTTGCCGCGAATGCCACAATTGTTCCGCAGCTTGAGCAGTTCATGGACGCCTTGCGCAAGTCCGGCGATTCGGTGGGCGCAAAAATCAGCGTTGCCGCAAGCGGTGTGCCGCCGGGCTGGGGCGAGCCGGTCTATGAGCGTCTTGATGCCGACATTGCCTTCGCCATGATGGGCATCAACGCCGTGAAGGGGGTCGAGATCGGAGCCGGTTTTGCCAGCGTTGAGCAGAAGGGCAGCGAACATGGCGACGAGATGACGCCGCAGGGTTTCCTGTCCAACAACGCCGGTGGCGTACTCGGCGGCATTTCGACCGGGCAAAACATTCTAGTGCAAATTGCCATCAAGCCGACGTCGAGCATTCGACTGCCGCGCCGCTCGGTGAATCTGGTCGGAGAACCGGTGCTGGTCGAAACACACGGGCGTCACGACCCGTGTGTGGTCATCCGTGCGACGCCGATTGCCGAGGCCATGCTGGCGCTGGTGCTGATCGACCACGCCTTGCGCCAGCGAGCGCAGTGTGGCGATGTGGTTTGTTCTACGCCGCGAATTTGAGGAGCGCTTGACGTCTTTATTGAGGTGGCTAAACTACAAGGTTCGCAGGTGTTACAGGAGTGTGACAGGCCGTCAGGTCTGTCTTTTTTCAACCACGCTGGCTGTGCAGTGAGTAGGCCAGGAACAGTGAGAGGGCACGATCATGCAAGTTGAGCATCACGAGCTTCACCGCGAGTTCCCCGAATTTCTGGATGTAATGCAAGTGTTGCGAACCTCGGATAGCAGTTTCAGCCGAATGTTTGACGAGTATCACAGTCTCACCAATGAAGTAGAGCGCCTTGAAGAAGATGACGTTCCGGTCGCCGATTTCACGATCGAGGAAATGAAGAAAGTGCGCGTGCGGCTCAAGGACAAGATGTATCGGATTCTTGTCGCACACAAGAACAGCAACTGACCCTTGCGCGATGCATCCGGTAGAATTGCCGGATGCATCGCTTGCCCTACTGGCGCCTTTCCGCCTACTACTTCTTCTATTTCGCTTTTCTCGGCGCCTTTTCGCCCTACTTCGGGCTTTACCTGCAGTCACTCTCGTTTTCCGCCTGGGATATCGGCCTGTTGATGTCGCAGATGATGTTGATGCGGCTGTTCGGGCCGTATCTCTGGGGTGCGCTCGCCGACCGCTTCGGGCAACGCTTGCCGATCATCCGCCTGACCAGCCTGCTGGCGCTGATCGCCTTCTCGGTCTTCTTTTTCATAGCCCGTTTTGAAGCGTTTCTGCTGGCCATGGCGGTCCTGTCCTTCTTCTGGGTTGCCGCGCTACCGCTGGTCGAATCGTTGACTTTCGACCATCTTCGGGAAAACCCGGCGCGCTACAGCCGCATCCGCCTGTGGGGGTCGATCGGCTTTATCGCTGCCGTACTGGGTACCGGCGCCTTGCTCGATCATCTGCCCTTGCCGAAACTGCTCTGGGTCAGTGCGCTCGCACTCTCCGGAATCCTGCTCTGCGCCCTGCTGGTGCCTGAATCGCCGGTTCATCACGCTGCGCCGGGCGAGTCGCAACCGGTGGGCGACATCCTGCGCCAGCCACGCGTCAGGGCCTTGCTGGCGGCGTGTATTACCATGTCGGCGGCGCATGGCGCGTTGAACATCTTCTATTCGATCTTTTTGTCCGATCACGGCTACAGCAAACTGCTTGTTGGCGGCTTGTGGTCGCTCGGCGTCGTGGCCGAAATCGCCGTGTTTTTCTTCATGTCGCAGGTGATGCGGCGCTTCAGTCTGCGTACCATACTGCTGTCGAGTTTTACAGCCGCTGTTGTGCGTTTTGTGATGATCGGCTGGGGTGTTGAATTTCCGCTCGTGCTTGCGCTGGCGCAACTCCTGCACGGACTGACTTTCGGCGCCTTCCATGCGGCGGCAATCGCCGCGATCAACCGCTGGTTTCCGGGACGCACCCGCTCGCGCGGTCAGGCTTTGTATTCCAGCCTGACCTTCGGCGCCGGCGGCTTGCTTGGCGGTTTGATCAGTGGTTGGACGTGGGGTCATCTGGGCGCCGCACTGACTTTTGCCCTGAGTTCGGTTTATGCCCTGATCGGCCTGATTCTGGTGGCGGGATGGATTCGCGATAAGGATGTCGGCGAACCGAAGGCTTTTCGCGTTGTCGATACTCCTGACCTGGTGTGAGCAGCGTCCATGCATGGTTCGGGCTGACAGCCAGGGCCAGCCGTGAGATAATCCAACGTTCCAATTGGCCACTTGGGCCTGACTTTTCCGGATACGACCTATGCCGCAAAATCTTTACGACAAACTTTGGCAAAGCCACGTGGTGCACGAAGAAGCCGATGGGACTGCGTTGATTTACATCGACCGTCATCTCGTGCATGAAGTGACCAGCCCGCAGGCCTTTGAGGGCTTGAAACTGTCCGGTCGCAAACCGTGGCGTTTTTCATCGATCGTCGCCACCGCCGACCACAATACGCCAACCAAGCACTGGGAGCGCGGTATCGAGGATCCGGTTTCACGCCTGCAGGTGGAAACGCTTGACGCCAACATCCGTGAAGTCGGCGCACTGGCCTACTTTCCGTTCAAGGATCTGCGGCAAGGGGTCATTCACGTGATCGGTCCGGAAAACGGCGTGACGCTGCCCGGCATGACCGTCGTTTGCGGCGACTCGCACACTAGCACGCACGGCGCATTCGGCTGCATGGCGCAGGGTATCGGGACCTCTGAGGTCGAGCATGTGCTGGCCACGCAGTGTCTGTTGCAAAAAAAGTCGAAGACCATGCTGATTCGTGTCGAGGGCAAGCTGGGCAAGGGCGTGACCGCCAAGGATATTGCGCTGGCCATGATTGGCCATATCGGTACGGCGGGTGGCACGGGTTATGCCATCGAGTTTGGCGGCAGCACGATTCGTGGGCTGTCGATGGAAGCCCGCATGACGTTGTGCAACATGGCCATCGAGGCTGGTGCACGCATGGGCTTCATCGCCGTCGATGAGACAACCATCGAGTACCTGAAAGGGCGCCCATATGCACCAAAGGCCGATCAGTGGGATGCAGCCGTGGCCTTCTGGCGCACGCTGCATAGCGACGAGGGTGCCGTGTTCGATTGTGTCATCGACATGCGTGCCGAGGATATTCAGCCGCAAGTGACCTGGGGTACGTCGCCCGAAATGGTCGTGGCGATCGGTGACAAGGTTCCCGATCCGGCCGCTGAAAAGGATCAGTCGCGCCGTGAGGGGATGGAACTGGCGCTCAAATACATGGGGCTTGAGGCCAACACGCCGATCAAGTCGATTGCCATCGACAAGGTATTTATCGGCTCGTGCACCAATTCACGCATCGAAGACTTGCGTGCTGCGGCCAACGTGGTCAAGGGGCGTAAGGTGTCGGCCGGCGTCATGCTCGCCCTGGTGGTTCCGGGTTCCGGTCTGGTCAAGCAGCAGGCCGAGCGTGAGGGACTGGACAAGATTTTTGTTGCCGCCGGTTTTGAGTGGCGTGAGCCGGGCTGTTCGATGTGCCTGGCGATGAATGCCGACCGCCTGGAACCTGGAGAACGGTGTGCCTCGACGTCGAATCGCAATTTCGAGGGCCGCCAGGGCGCCGGTGGACGCACTCATCTGGTTAGTCCGGAGATGGCGGCTGCGGCTGCGATTGTCGGGCATTTTGCCGATGTTCGTGAATTGCTTTAAGGAGATAAACCATGAAAAAGCTCGTTTTCGTTCTTTTTGTCATTGTTCAAGGAATCTCGCTTTCGGCCTGCAATACCGTGCAGGGTGTCGGCAAGGATATCAGTAAAGGTGGTCAGGCCATCGAGCATGCTGCCAAGTAAGGCAGTCTTACAAGGGAAATCATGGAAAAGTTTGTTCGCCTGGAAGGGCTGGTTGCACCGCTTGATCGCGCCAATGTCGACACCGATGCCATCATTCCGAAGCAGTTCCTGAAGTCGATCAAGCGTTCGGGTTTCGGCCCTAACCTGTTCGACGAATGGCGCTATATGGATATGGGGCAGCCCGGAGAAGACTGCAGCGGGCGACCGCGCAATCCCGATTTTTTTCTCAATCAGCCGCGCTATCAGGGCGCGCAGATTCTGCTGACGCGCAAGAACTTTGGTTGCGGCAGTTCGCGCGAACATGCACCGTGGGCTTTGCTTGATTTCGGTTTTCTGGCGATACTCGCCGAGAGCTATGCCGAGATTTTTTTCAACAACTGCTTCAAGAACGGCATACTGCCGATCGTGCTACCGGCGGCTGAAATCGATCTGCTGATGGCCGAGGTTCAGGCAACGCCGGGTTACAGGCTGGTGATCGATCTTGAGCAGCAGGTCGTTGTTATGCCGGAGGGCAAGACGCTGCCATTTACGGTGGATGCCTTCCGCAAGGAGTGTCTGCTCAAGGGCTGGGATGACATTGGCCTGACGCTGCGTCACGCCGAGAAGATTCGCGCGTTCGAGGAAAAGCGGCGCATCGAGCAGCCGTGGTTGTTCGCAACGGGAGCGAGTGTTGCGTAAGCTGGCAATACGGCTGCAGCGCGCCGTCGTTGGTTATCTGTATGCGCATTTCATGGCGGCTTTCGTTGTCATGGGGCTGGCCTTCATCGGTTTTGGTCTCGCTTCGCTCAACCTGCTCTACCTGATTCGCGCCAATGCCGAGTTGGTCTTGCAGCATGGTGCCATGGCCTTGCTCGACGGCGCGCTGCAACAGTTGTTTGAATTGCTCTGCCTGGGTTTTTCGGGTTTGGCGATGTATCTGATATTCAAGGTGTGTGAACATATTCTGGTCGAGAAGTTGGTAAAAGATCATGGAGAATGAAGCAATGAAGATTTGCGTTTTGCCCGGTGACGGCATCGGTCCGGAAATCATGGCCGAGGCCGTGCGTGTCCTGGAAGCACTCGACTTGAAGTTCGAACTGCAAGAAGCGCTGCTCGGTGGTTGCGCCGTCGATGCGACGGGGAGCCCGTATCCTGAAGCAACCCAGAAGCTGGCACAGGCAGCCGACGCGGTGCTGCTTGGTGCGGTCGGCGGTCCGAAGTGGGATGTGCTGCCGCGTGAGCAGCGTCCGGAGCGCGGTCTGCTGGGTATCCGCAAGCAGCTTGGATTGTTTGCCAATCTGCGACCGGCCATTCTTTACCCGGAACTTGCCAATGCCTCGACCCTCAAACCCGAGGTGGTTGCCGGACTCGACATCCTGATCGTGCGCGAACTGACGGGAGATATTTACTTCGGTCAGCCACGCGGTATAGAGATGCGCGAAGTCGATGGCAAGATGCAGCGTTTCGGCTTCAATACCATGCACTACAGCGAGAGCGAGATTCGTCGCATCGGTCGGGTCGCTTTCGAAGCCGCGCGCAAGCGCAACAGGAAAGTGTGCTCGGTTGACAAGATGAACGTTCTCGAAACGACGCAGCTCTGGCGCGACGTGATGACCGAACTGGCGCCCGAGTATCCTGACGTCGAATTGTCGCATCTGCTGGTCGACAACGCTGCAATGCAACTGGTGAAAGCGCCCAAACAGTTTGACGTGATGGTCACCGGCAATATGTTCGGCGACATCCTGTCGGACGAGGCCTCGATGCTCACCGGTTCGATCGGCATGCTGCCTTCGGCTTCGCTCGACGAGAAGAACAAGGGGCTGTACGAGCCATGCCATGGTTCGGCGCCGGATATTGCAGGTATGGGTGTGGCCAATCCGCTGGCGACGATCCTGTCGGTGGCCATGATGTTGCGCTACACCTTTTCGATGGAGGAGGTCGCGCAGCGAATCGAGGGCGCCGTGAAGAAAGTGCTGGCACAGGGCTATCGTACCGGTGACATCTACGAGGTGGGTACCAACAAGGTGGGTACCCGAGCCATGGGCGAAGCCGTGCTGGCGGCGCTTTGATTTGAAACGATCACGTGAGCTGGCGTTTTTTTTGAGGCAAGGGAAATGAAGAAGGTTGGTCTGGTTGGCTGGCGCGGCATGGTCGGTTCGGTGCTCTTGCAGCGCATGGTGGAAGAGCACGACTTCGATTTCATCGAGCCCGTTTATTTCTCGACCTCGGCGATTGGCGGTGTGGCGCCGACGTTGAGTGGCAAGGAAGGCGGCGTGTTGCAGGATGCCTCGTCGATTGATCTGCTCAGACAGATGGACATTGTCATGACCTGTCAGGGCGGTGATTACACCAAGGAAGTTTTTCCCCGGTTGCGTGCGGCCGGCTGGAACGGCCACTGGATCGATGCGGCCTCGTCGCTGCGTATGGAGAAAGATGCCGTTATCATTCTTGACCCGGTTAATCTGAATGTCATACAGGATGCGTTGAGTAAAGGCGGCAAGAACTGGATCGGCGGCAACTGCACGGTATCGCTGATGCTGATGGGTATTGGCGGTTTGTTCACAAACGACCTCGTGGAATGGGTTTCGGCCATGACCTATCAGGCCGCTTCGGGTGCTGGCGCGCAAAACATGCGTGAACTTCTGGCCCAGATGGGTGCGCTGCATGACGCAGTCAAGACCGATCTGGCGGATCCGGCTTCGGCCATTCTCGATATTGACCGCAAGGTTGCCGAGGTGATGCGTGCTCCTGGTTTTCCGAGCAAGAATTTTCGTAATACGGCACTGGCGGGAAGTCTTATTCCGTGGATTGACGATGCGTTTAGTAATGGTCAGTCGAAGGAAGAGTGGAAGGGTGGTGCCGAGTGCAACAAGATTCTCGGCCGTCCTCCTTTCCGTTCGCCCGGCAGCATTCCGGTCGACGGTCTGTGCGTGCGCATCGGAGCCATGCGCTGTCACGCGCAGGGGCTGACCATCAAGCTCAGAACGGATGTCCCGCTCGACGAGGTGTCCGACATCATCATGCGGGACAATCCGTGGGCAAAAGTGGTGCCGAACGAGCGCGAGATCAGTGAGCGCGAGCTGACGCCGGCTGCCGTGAACGGTACGCTGAGTGTGCCGGTTGGCCGTCTGCACAAGCTCGCAATGGGCCCCGAATATCTTGCC
>NZ_JAEUOI010000027.1 GCF_016790145.1 Propionivibrio sp.
TGATGTATCAGGTGTCGGATTGCGCCTCCGAAGATGAAGTATTTCAACTGTCTGACTCGATCATTGAAATGATCAGGGAGGAACAGAAGAAAGAGGAGGAGCGCAAGCAACAACAACAATCCCCACCGCAGCAAGCCGGTGGCGAGCCGTCAGCTCAGTCCGAATCCGACGAAGGTGAAGAGGGCGAAGGCGAGGTTGATGGAATGAGCGGTAGCGCTTCCGCTGAATCCGAACCCGGAGCGGGCGAAGAGGACGGAAGCGGTAACAGTGCTTCACCTGAATCCGAACCCGATGAGGGGGAAGATAGTGAAGGTACAAGCAGGGCCGGCAGTACGGCAAGGAGTAATCAATCGGAAGCCGATCCAGGGAACAGCTCGTCGCAAACTGCGGGCTCGGGTCGAAATGACGATGACGAAAACGCAGCCGAGGCACTGGGAAACCTCCTTGGAATGTCTGAAAACGATGTTCAGGAGGATATTGGCGAAATGCTGAAGACTGCTCTGAATGTCTCCGCCGCTCATGATGATTCTTACGCTGGCGCGAGCCTGCCGATGCCCAATCATTTCAAGGCAAACATCAAGGCGTCCACTTTTGATCTGGCGGCTCTTCGCGGCAGTATCAATGCGGTACGGACGCGCACCTTGCAGTGGATGGAGTCGATTGCAGAAGACGATGTTTCGCATTCGCGTTCAGGGATGTGCATTGATCCTTCCCGCATCTGGAGCGCTCGCCTCGGGGGGTCAATCTTTGTCCGTACTGACGAGGGGGTTGATCTCAACGCCGCCGTATCGATTGTCATTGATCGCTCCGGTTCGATGTCAAGTACCATTGGTCAAGCTGCGCAAGCGGCCGTGGCCACCATGCTCGCGTTCGATGTGCCCGGGATCAAGACGCAGGTTACGGTCTTTCCGTGGTACCAGGACGGTGAAGAAGGGGTATCGGTCATTAAACGCTGGGAGGAATCTCCGCGCCAATTGGCGGGTCGTGTCTCTAATCTGACAACAGATGGGGGCACCCCCATGGCTGAAGCGGTTTTGTTTGCCGCTTCGGACATTGTTCGCAGGGAGGAAAGTCTCAAAATCATCATGATCGTCACCGATGGTGACCCAAATGATCCCCAGACTACCCGCCACGTCATTGAAAGAGCTCGAGAAAATGACATTACGGTGGTCGCCCTGGGTATTGGGGTGGATCCCTCGCGAATCTTTACCGAGAAGTACGCCGCTGCCATCAACGATGTCGGCCAATTGTCGTCGTCGATGGTACGACTGGTTAAATCCGCGTTTGAGGATCGCCGAGTCATGCCGTAATGAACATGTTCCTTGCAAACACCTATGCCGTGTAAAAACGCTATTATTTGCGAGTGAGTGATAGCAAGGACCTATGTGTAGTAATAGTACTATTCGGCCACAGGGAAATCTGTGGCCGTTTTTTTTATTGGCTATTTGCAGGTTGGAACGTCTACCAGCCGATCCATTCTGAAAAACCTCCGTTTTTTTCTGCAAAGCGGATTGGTCCCCTCGGAATTCTTTTTAGCCCCTTCCATGCTCTTCAGGGTTGGAACGCAAAAATGGCAAAGGCGGTAATCCAATCGGAATCGACATGGGCTACATTCGATGACTGATAACTTCCGGCCAGGAACAGCCGGTCAATTCTCTTTGTTTGAGGGCTGCTTCAGACTGATTCCAGTCAGTGGTCATCAGAGTGAAATCGTCAGGAAGAATTCCGTATGACTACGCGGCATATTTCGTGAGGACCGTCAGCTTTCTGACCAAAACCAGCCATTTGAACCGCGTACAAAATTCAACCCCTTTCCAGGTATTGGCCGGATTGTTCCATGAGCAACCCTAACTTTTACTTGACCTGACCGTTGCACTAAGTGCTACAATTAACCGTGAGAGTTTTCAAGACACGCGTGTTTGATCGTTGGGCAGGCAAAGCCGGCGTAACCGACGCCGACTTGTTAAAGGCAGTCGCTGATATTGAGCGCGGGTTGATCGATGCCGATCTGGGCAGTTTCCTGCTCAAGCAGCGGGTGGCGCTACCTGGACGAGGCAAGCGCGGTAGCGCTCGGACGCTTCTGGCCACACGGTTCGCCGGAACCTTGTACTTTCTTTTCGGCTTCGAGAAAAATGAGCGCGACAATATTACCCAGCGTGAACTAGGGATTTACCAGAGCCTTGCCAGCAATCTGGTCGCACTCAGTAACGATCAGATTGAAACCGCGTTGAAAGCCAACCAATTGATAGAGGTACAAACATGAGCCGAATGATTAATGAAGCACTGGAAACGATGCGCGGATTGCATGAAGTCGGCGCAGTCGACAAGCTAACACTGCGTGATTTTGAAACGCAATGCCTCCCGCCGCCGGCTTACACGGCGGAAATGATCAAGCGTTTGCGTGAGAACCTGCACGTCAGCCAAGCCGTCTTTGCCGCCTACATCAACGCCAGCATCTC
>NZ_JAEUOI010000071.1 GCF_016790145.1 Propionivibrio sp.
GTTGTAGAACCGACATTGTGATCGACGGTGACAGGTAGGAAGTGAATACCCCGTACAAGCAAGCACCGATCGCAATCCATGTGATCCCTCGGATTGCAATATTCCTGGTTTGGCTCGTCATGCGACACCCGCTGCCAGCGGACTGCGGACTATCTCCCGATCGTCAATAGGGTAATGAAGTGCGGCTGCTACAAGCCCGATCAGGATCGAGCCTGCCCACATCAAGTCGTATGATCGGGTGGCGTCGAAAACGTAGCCACCCAGCCAGACACCCAGGGAAGAACCCAACTGATGCCAGAAGAACACGAAGCCGAACAGCGTGGCGACATAGCGCACGCCAAATACCTGCGACACGAGACCATTAGTCAGCGGTACGGTGCCCAGCCAAAAGAATCCTGCCACCGCGCAGAACGCATAGAGCGAATAGCTCGATAGCGGCGACAGAACGAAGAGGATCATCGCAGCGGAGCGTACGATATAGAGACCGCTCAGCAGGTACTTTCTGCGGAGCAAACCGCCGAGATGGCCGCAAAAATAGGTTCCCGGAACATTTGTAAGCGCAATGATGGCAAGACCTGCCACCGCGTCACTGGCGCCCAGTCCCTTGTCCATGAGATAGGACGGAAGATGCGATGCAATGAAAGCGAGTTGAAACCCGCAAGCAAAGAATCCAAGGCTCAAGAGCCAGAATCCACGGTGGGAAAACGCTTCCTTCAAGGCCGCCGGCATTGATTGCTGAAGATGTGAATGATGAAGATCTTGTGCCATGGTTGGCGAAGTGCGATCCTGAAAATGGAAAGTCAGCGGCAGCAGAGCGGCCATCGCAGTGCCAAGAACTACAAGCGCTGTTGCCCACCCGAGCGTGTCGATAAGACTTTGCACCAGCGGAACCATCGTAAACTGACCCAGACCGCCGATCGCTCCAGCGAGACCCAACGCCCAGCTACGCCTATCGGGTGGGATCATCCGGCTCAACGCGCCATAGACTGCGCCAATTGCGGTACCGGACAAACCAAGGCCAATGAGTCCTCCGGCAGAAAGGGTGAACCCGACCGGGTTTGCCGCACCAGACATCAGGAACAGGCCCAGTGTGTAGGACGCCACTCCGACAGCCATGACCTTTGCCGATCCAAAACGATCAGCCACCATCCCCGTAAACGGTTGGGCCACACCCCAGATCAAATTCTGGAGGGCGATCGCAAAACCGAATGCCTCGCGAGACCAGGATCGATCCATCGTGATCGGTATCAGGAACAGTCCCTGCGTATGGCGAATGCCAAGTGCAACACCCATCAACACGCCACCGGCGATGACCAGGGCAAGCGGATTCGTCCAGATTGAGTGTTGCCTGTGCATCTATTCCTCCGAAGTAGACCAGCGGCGTTCATCGTGGAAGGTGGTGCGGATACCAACATCTGACACCTGTGTTCCTCGGGCAGCGGTTCGCCTGCTTGCCTGGCCATGGCTGTCATGGCATGATCTGGGCGCATTTGTATTAATACGCCGAGCCAAATCACCAAGCTTATTTAATAGGCTATTGAGTGCCCGTTCAAACGAGTTTTTTGTTGGCACACATGAGGGTTGCGCATGTCTATTCCGTTATCACGACTTCCTTCCCTTGATCTTGTGCGGGGCTTTGTCGCAGTTGGTCGCCGAATGAGCATTACGATCGCCGCAGACGATCTCTGCCTTACGCAGTCGGCTGTGAGTCGACAAATCCACGGACTGGAGGAAATTCTTGGCGTGAAACTGTTTCTTCGGGGTCATCGCTCAATTTCATTTACCGTCGAAGGAGAACACCTGTTTCGAAGTGCCGACGGAGCCGTGCAACAGCTTCAGGACGTTTTTGCCAGCCTGATCATCCCCCGGGGACGTCGGCCCGTCACTGTTACATCAAGCGTTGGCGTCGCCGGCCTGTGGTTGCTGCCTCAACTGGGCGAATTTCAAACGCAATGGCCCGGCATCGATGTCCGCCTTGCGGCAACCAATCGCATCGTCGACATGAAAGCCGAGGGAATGGATCTCGCGCTTCGTTACTGCGCTCCAGCGAAAGCACCCGCAGGAGCGATACGCCTGTTCGGGGAGACGATTGCACCGGTGGCTCATCCATCCCTCGGAATAACGAAGCTCAAATCGGCTGAGGCAATTTCAAAACATGTCCTTCTAGAATACGACGATCCACGGGGGCCATGGCTACAGTGGAACGAATGGCTTGACTCCGAAGGTTGGGGAAGAGTGAAGCCAAAGGGAATTATCCGCTTCAATCGGTATGACCTGGTGATTCATGCCGCACTGGCGGGCCAGGGCATTGCACTAGGACGACTAAAACTTATAGAACCGCTCTTGGCGGACGGGCGCCTGATCTCCCTCGCGCCGTCGCAAAAGCACTCTGGAAGCGACTATGCCTATTGGTTGGTGGTCGCGGATCCGCAACCCAGGGAAGAGGTCAAAATGGTTGCCGACTGGATCCAGGAAGTTGCATGCCGGATGTCGGCAGCGCTCGAGTAATGTGAGACGCATTCATACTAGTCATGTCAGGATAAATATTTGTCGTTTGAGATGCAGTGAAATAAGGAATTACACTTCCTCCCTGTAACGTTTCCCATGCGCCACAGACAAGCCTGGCTTGTCGCCGGGTCGGGGACCGTGCCAAACCCGTTGGGTTGCCAACGCATGGGAGGAATTATGTCAGTCGCTGCTTCATCCGCATTTCTACCATCGGGTAGCCATCCGATTGGGGTTTCATCGGTTCCCGGCCAACTGTCCCTCAATGCCAGGTTAAGATACACGCCCAGGACCCGCTTGTTGCCTTCGCTTGTGGCTGAACTGGGCTACCTCAAGCACAGCGATGGCAAGCCCATCACCTACATGTACGAACCGGCGGCCGGCATCAAGCGGCAGAACTGCGAATTTGAACTGGTTTCGATGCCGATTATGGACGCACGCCATCTTGCGCCTCAGCCAAAGATCGATGTCGCGGGATTTGAACTCTGGGAGGCACCAACAGAGGTTGTTGATTTTCGGAACGACAAGGAGGTTTCGTCCAAATACTATTCGGAGGCTTCAGCACTGGTAAAAGCCTCAACCGGCGCCTCAACCGTCATCGTTTTTGATCATCAGGTTCGACAGCGTGAAGCAGGGCGTCCTTTGCTTTCATTCGGCAGAGCCGGTGACGGAAGTAAGCCCGGTGCCGTCGGCCGGGTTCATGTCGACTACTCCGAGGAAACAGGGCAAAAGCGGCTCAATCTGGTATTGCAGGACCAGCGTCTGGCCGAGTCCATCGAGCGCTTCGCGATCGTCAATGTCTGGCGCTCGATCAAAGGCCCCATCCTGGATACTCCCCTTGCGGTGTGCGATGCTCGCTCGCTCGGAGCAGGCGACCTCGTGGCTGGCGAAATCCGCTATCAGTCGCGCAACGGCGAATTGTATCTGGTGCGTCATTCGAACCGGCATCGCTGGTACTACTACTCGGCGATGCATCGCAACGAGGCACTTGTCTTCAAGCAGTACGACTCGTTGATCAACAGCGTATCGCGCTTTACCCCGCATGCAGCCTTCGATCACCCCGAAGCGACCGAAGCCACCCCGCTACGCGAAAGCATTGAAGTGCGCTGCCTCGCGATCTTTGATTGAACTCACCCCGCAACAGCCTTGACCAACCGATACCGGAGAGCCCAATGATTCAACCCGCCAAAGAAATAACCAAGCGGAAGGTCGAGTTCTGGTTCGACTTCGGCAGCAATTACAGCTATCTCAGCGCCATGCGCATCGATGATCTTGCAAGCAAATCCGGTATCGAAGTCGCCTGGCGACCTTTCTTGCTGGGTCCGATCTTCCAGTCCTTTGGCTGGAATTCCTCGCCGTTTGTATTACAGAAGCAGAAGGGGGCTTACACCTGGAAGGACATGGAACGTCAGGCGCGGAAGTTTGATGTGGCGTGGACGCAGCCGACGACATTTCCGCGAAAGGCGATACTCCCGCTGCGGGTCGCCGCTCTGGGCATGGAGAAGCCATGGATCGGGCATTTTGTTCGCGCGACAATGGTGCGCAATTTCGCCGACGACAAGGATATCGAATCAGAAGACGCGGTAAGGGAAGTTCTTGCCGCGATTGACGTTGCCGCTGACGAAGTAATTGCACAAGCACAGTCCGACGAAAACAAGGCTCGTTTGCGTCAGGCAACCGAAACAGCGGCGGCCCGGGGAATCTTTGGTGCTCCGATGTTCTTTGTCGGCGACGAAATGTTCTGGGGCAATGATCGCCTCGAAGACGCCATCGACTATGCCAGTTCGCTGGCGTGATGGTGGGTCCGTCGCGCTGACAGCAGGATGTGTCGGGCGAATGATGCAAGGAACCTTTACAGTTCCTGATGCCGCTGGAGAGGTCAATGGGCAGGCAGAACACGCTGGAAGCCCCATTTCAAACGCTCCGCCAGGGGCCGCCATTCCTGATCCCGAATCCATGGGATGCCGGCTCTGCGCGTCTCCTGGAATCGCTTGGCCTTTCGGCCCTTGAGCACGACCGGCGCTGGCTATGCCTTTTCGCAAGGCGCTCCGTAATTTGCGGCAGGCCGCTCGAAGAAGATGAAATACATCCGCGAAATCGTATCTGTGACCAGCCTTACCGTCAGTGCTGATCTTGAAAACGGTTTTGGCGACAACCCCGCGGCAGTCGCCGACACCCTGCCGGAGGGGGCGGCCACAGGAATTCTTGGCGGCTCGATTGAAGAGGCCACGTGCTGTCCTGACCAAGCTGGCTATGCGGTGGAGTTGGCAACAGAGCATAGCCACCATGGCAAGCAAAACATTATGCAAGGAACTGACACGCACTGTCCCATAGTTCGCCCACCATCGCACCCGCCGACTGGGTACGGCCCAGTGCAGCAGATTGACCAGCCCAAGCCTGCATGCGCTCGATGTCGCCAGTATTGATCGATTCGGCACGCATCGCTGCGGTGAGCCCTCGTTGTACAGGATAGGGAGCAGGAACAGGCGCTGCGGATTCCGCTGCCGCGCGTACATAGGCGGTAGCGATGCTCCGCCCGGCTCGGCCACTGAAGGCGCGAGTGATCATGGTGTCTTCGGGGGCCGTCGTCGCCAAGGCGGCCGCCCATGCCGGATGAATGTTGGCTTCCGGGCAGCGCAGGAAGCCCGTGCCGATCTGGGCGGCACTGGCACCCAAAGCCAATGCAGCAGCAACGCCGCGCCCATCAGCAATACCGCCGGTGGCCACCACCGGGATGCCGACCGAATCCACAATGGCCGGCAGGAGTGAGAATAGTCCAATCATCTGGCGTTCCGCTGCCGCTTGGTCAAAGCAGCCTCGATGACCGCCGGCCTCCATCCCCTGGGCGACGATCGCGTCCGCTCCGGCCGCTTCCGCGGCGCGTGCCTCGGCAAGCGTCGAAACATTGGCAAACCATGCAATCTGTCTGGACTTGAGTTGCTTGACGAATTCCGGGGGAAACAGTCCCATAACCGAGGAAACAATGGGAGGAGCAGTTTCCAGCAAGGCGTTGCACTGGTCAGAAAAGTCGGGGGGCAAAGCATCCCCAGCACTGGGTTCAACCCGTGGGCCCCATTTCGCCAGAAAATCGCGTACCGCCTTCTCTTTTCCTGAGTCGCGCATGGGTACAGGATCGGGAATCCAGAGATTGATCTGGAAAGGACCGTCGGAGCCGGCGTGGACCTTCGTCGCCCATGCGACGATTTCTGTCGGGCTCATCATCAACGCGCCGCAGGAACCCAGACCGCCGGCGCGCATCACCGCCACGGATAGCGATGGCGCGCATGCCCCTGCCATCGGCGCAAGAAGAATCGGAAGCTTCACCCCGAAGCGATGGCAAAAAGACTCGGTACGCAAAAATACAGAAGACATGAATCACCTCTTTGGATTATCAGTGATGCCGATTGCCGTGAAGAGCCCTTGAACCGGGAGATCAATAGCCTGTGCAAACCATCTTTTAAAATGATCAGATTAGCTCGTGTTATTGTGTTTTAACGATTGACAAATCGTGCCCCATTGGAGCTATCAAATCGCGGCTTAATGGAATATTTTATTTCAGTAACAATGCCCGGGAGCTGGATAGCTTCCTTCCTTGACCGCCTTTACATAAGCAGCAATGGCCCCACCGATCGATGACGATTCCGCCATGAAATCCTTGACGAACCTTGCCTTCTTTCCCGGAGTAATCCCGAGCATGTCGTGAAGTACAAGCACTTGACCTGAGCACTCCGGGCCGGCGCCTATTCCGATCGTCGGGATGCTTATCTGCTTAAAGATCCGGGAGGTCACTGAATTTGGAATTGCTTCAAGAACAAGAAGGCCGGCACCTGCAGCGGCAAGCGTGGCAGCGTCTTCGACCAACTGTTGGGCCTGCTCTTCATTGCGCCCCTGAATTTTGTAGCCCCCGAGCGAGTTTACGGATTGCGGAGTCAGACCAAGGTGGCCACAAACAGGTATGCCCCGGTGCACAAGGAATTGCGTCGTCTCGACCATCAGGTTTCCGCCCTCCAGTTTCACCATGTGGGCGCCTGCAGACATCAGCACTACGGCGTTGCGGAAAGCCTGTTCTGGCGATTCCTGGAAGGAACCGAAGGGCATGTCGGCAATGATCAGTGGGCGGCGACAGCCACGCTTCACGGCAGCAACGTGATAGGCGATATCACTCAAGGTCACCGGCAGGGTTGAGCCATGACCCTGGAGAACCATGCCCAGAGAGTCGCCGACGATAATCACTTCAACGCCATTCGAATCGCACAGCGCGGCAAAGCTAGCGTCATAGGCAGTCAGGACCGCGATCTTTTCGCCGCTCCGATGCATCTCGGCAAGCTGCGGAAGCGTGATGCTGGTTAGCGTGGTGTGTGTAGACACGGTTGCGACCTCCTGTTTGCGATCAAGTTAAGGCACCTTGGAGTGGCCAGCACTTTTAAGGACTGCTTGCCGGGTTCTGGGCAAGCGCAGCCAGCGCGGTAGCCATGCCGACCAAGGAAGAATGCAAGCGGATTCAAGGCGTTTGAGTTCAGTGAGTGCTGCGCGCCTTCATCGCGCAGCACTCACTGGAACGATGGGTTGGCCCTAAAGCGACTTGCTGCGAACATAGCGATATTCCTGAGTTTGCCCCTGATAGCCCCAAGAGTCGCCACGAACATCGTGAACCACGATGTAGCTGGCTGGGGCAAGCGGGCCGATAATCTCTTCCAAGGCCGCAAAAACACGGCTGACGAAGTGCGCCTTCTCGTCCTTTGTGTTGGTTCCCTCCGTAACCTTGATGTCGAGATGAAACGTACCGTGAGGCTGAGATGCGAGAGTCTTACCCGCAATGAACCACTCTGCCGCTGGAACGTATTCAATCGCAACCGCCGTGAGCTCTCGCTTCTTCTTGAGAATCTCAACCGTCAGGTCGGTTAGTGCCGCCGCGACGCATCGAGAAATTTCCGGTGTCGGTGTGGTGCAAAGTTTGACGATCAGAATAGGCACTGCAATCTCCTTTGTTGAGGGACAACGGGCGTTCCGACATAGCCACCGACTCGGAACACCACAGGCGAGGATGATTCGGAATTCACTTCAGCTCCAAATCGACTGATGACGTCGGGCAAGTTCGATGATCAGCGGATCCGAATAGGGGTGATTGTGTTGAAGGCCATCGACCTGGAGTACCGACAACTCCTCCAGGGGGCGCGACGCGGCTTCATCGCGGTGCGTCCCTTGGAAAAAAGGTTAGCCAACATGGTGGTAAGTACTTGACCCATGTGGTGCAGCAATGAACTCCGGCAGTGTTTCGGCATTCGCCGAGAACTCCTGCAAAGCGGGATACTCAGCTGCGCGAACGATTTCCGGGAGCATGTTTTGTGTGAAATGCCACGCGACGGCTACACTCACCCCCGCTTGATTGATGCTCGTACTGGTCACTTCGAGCGGCCGAAGTTTTAGGTCTGCCTCAAGAGCAACGTACACTGCCAAAAGCTGTCCGGTTATGCGGGTTATCCAAGGCTCATGCTGTTTCGCTGCCGGTCGCAATTTATGTTCATAGACAATTTGGACACTTTTCTCACACGCGGCAAGTGCAAGCCCGATAGTACTTAAGGCGTGCTGGAGTTCATTGATACTTGCCGGCAGCAGGCTTTTTCTCGATGCTGAAAGCGCCTCGGCGTACTGAAGGATCAGAGTCGAATCCATCAACACGTCGCCATCGTCGCAAACCAACGTAGGCGCTTTGACGACCGGGTTGATTTGCTGAAATTGTGCGAAGTTACTGAAGACGGAGACTGATCGGTGGTCGAAGCGAAGGCCCAGCAATTGCATAGAGATCGCTACGCGGCGAACGTAGGGAGAGTCAAGCATTCCGATGAGCTGCATTGTTGCTCCTTTGGAGGGTGAAGGCTAACGAAGTTGTAGAAAAAGTCTGAATAGTCATAAATCCTGCCGTGAACCAATTGGAATAACGAGACGCAAAGCACATGTCCTCCCGGAGAGTTCTTCATCCCGCTACAAGTACATCGACAACAGCCCGCGCTTCATTGCCGTCGATCTCGAACGATAATTTCTTCCCGGCACTTCGAGCATGCCCTGAACAACCTCGGCGATCGCCAACGCGACATCTCCCGTTACGACACCCGCTACAAGAACGACCTCACCTACGGCGATTTCGAACCTCAAGGCCGCCAAGATGGAAGCCGTTACCAGGGCCATGCCCGCTAGTCCTGCTGATTCGACATCTATGCCGTCGCCGCACCAAAATCACCATGCCGCCCTGTGCCGGCAGCAAACTTTGCAGCACCCTCGGCGCCCCCTGCGGCGAATACTCCCGAGCAATTGGCCCACTCCCGCTCCAATGCGAGGTGCTCGGGCAAGCCATGCTGCAAATTGACAGCTCTGCGATCTGCTCGAACGCAAATCTGGGGAAACTGGGCAATCTGTCGCGCCATGGCTTCTGCGGCACGACGCGCCTCCCCTTTTGCGACCACCAGTTCACAAAGGCCGATGCGCAGGCATTCTGCTGCATCCACTTTGCGTCCTGTCATGATAATTTCGAGAGCCCGGCCCTGACCCACCAGTCGTGGAAGCCGCACCGTACCGCCGTCAGAAAGTGGCACCCCCCATCGCCGACAATAGACCCCCATATATGCATCCTCGGCCATGATGCGGCAGTCTGCCCAAAGCGCCAACTCCATACCACCGGCGACTGCCGGTCCTTCGATTGCCGCGATGACCGGCTTGCGCAGATTCAATCGTGAAGGTCCCATCGGTCCGCGAGGTATCGACCCGCCATTGGTCGGAAACTCCAAGGATCTGTGCGAATGCCTGTTCTCGGGAGTTGCGATTCCACGCTTGGCAAGACTTTTCAAATCCGCTCCTGCGCAGAACGCATCGCCCTCTCCCCAGAGGACGGCGACATCTGCAGTGTCATCAGAATCGAAAACCAGGAACGCATCGTGGAGTGCGTCGGCATGATCCGGGTCGACAGCATTTCTGAATTCCGGGCGCGAAAGAATTACAGTCACCACACGATCACAGCGTTCAATACGAACCGGCATAGCCATCTCTCTCCGACAATATGAAGACCAGTACTGAATTTGCTCCGCGCGTCCTTGATCTGAAGAGCGAACACTTCTTTCAAGACTCGGCTTTCGATTCGGCGTGGTGCTGACAACAAATGTAAGTGCGGTCTCACATAACCGTCAATTGACATATGGACATGCTACGCATCACGGGAGGAATGTGAGGGCGAGGGGGGTGTCGGCATTCATTTCATGGGCGCGACGGTCTCTGTGCGGGATGTAGCGCAAGGCGCGGCGGCGCCGCCTGGCTGGTGCCAGGCTAGCTGCCGGTTGCGAGACTTTGCCGAACGGCTGCAAAGCTTAGAGGAGCAGCCCCACAAAAGACGCTGGCCAGATTGCGGTGTCGCAGGTTCGATATTCTTTAGTCATGCATTCCGACTGGACGCTGACGCTGCGTGGCAGTGCTTCGGTATCAGGGCCTTAATTGACTCGTCATGGCTTGTCAGACGACCTTGAACTTTCACGTTAGCGTTGCTTTTACCCGTGTAGAAACATGCCGTTACAGAACCGTGACAATTACTCAACAGACGCAGTAGCGGTAGCCGCATATTCTTTACCACTTTTTTACGGCTTTATATGATCAATGAGGTATTCTGGACAGGCACCAATAGTCCTTGCGACAATTGCCTTTTTCGGACACTCGGATCAGCCAAATCCGGCTGAGCGCAAGGAACGAGAACTATGGGTAAGAAACGCAAGCAACATCGGGACCAATTCAAGGCGCAAGTGGCGATGATCGCGCTATCGGTGTTGACAGGCGTTTCTTGATTGACATGTTTGTCCACACCTCATCAGGGATTGAAACAGAATCACCTCACATGAGCCCCTTTGGCGTTTGCTGACAGCATCCATCCTTTTACACCGCTGGGGAAATTTTGATATCACTAAATGGATCGCGCTTGAAAAACAAACTGCTGTGCCTGGTTTTTGCATTGGCGACAGTGGCGCATGCCGCTTCGTTCGACTCGGCAACTCCGCTTCTTCCGGAGCTGAAGCCCGCGCAGCAACAGGCGCAGGCAGCCCATCTGGCGGCGGTATTGCTGAGCCGTTACCACTACAAGGCAAAGCCGCTCGACGATGCCTTGTCGGAGAAAATATTCGACGGTTATCTTAAGTCGCTTGATTCCGACAAGCTCTTTTTTGTTCAAGCCGATATTGACCAACTGGCCGGTCTTCGCACCCGGCTCGATGATGCGATCCTCAATGAAGACCTCGGCATTCCCTTCGCCATATTCAATCTTTACGCTCAACGCTATATCGAGCGTTTTACATACGCCCGCGGTTTGCTCGCGGAGGGTTTTGATTTCCGGCAGAAGGAAAGCTATCAATTTGAACGCGAAAAGGCCGCCTGGGCGAAATCGGAAGCTGAAATGCGCGAGCTGTGGCGCAAACGGGTCAAGAATGACTGGCTACGGCTCAAGCTTGCCGGGAAAGACAACAAGAGTATCGTCGAGACGCTTGATAAACGTTACAGCCAATCGCTCAAACGCATTGGCCGGATCAAGAGCGAAGACGCCTTTCAGTCATTCATGAACGCCTACACGATGGCCATCGAACCCCACACCAATTACATGGGACCGAGAACCACCGAGGATTTCGACATATCGATGAAGCTTTCCATGGTCGGAATAGGTGCGGTACTGGCCGATAGAAATGACTACACGACAATTCGGGAACTTGTGCCGGGTGGTCCTGCTGCCCTCTCCGGCCAACTCAAGATCGGAGACCGCATACTCGGCGTGGCGCAAGGCCAGAGTGGCGTCATGACCGACGTTCTCGGCTGGCGCCTGGATGACACCGTTGCCTTGATTCGCGGTGCGGCCGACACGGTCGTGGTGCTCGACGTGCTTCCTGCGGACGCCGGGCCAGACGGCAAACACACCCGGGTGTCACTGGTCCGGAAAAAAATCACTCTGGAACAGCAGGCGGCCAAAAAATCCATCCTTTCGGTGCGGGACGGCGAAGCCGTTCGTCGCATCGGCGTGATATCGCTACCCACCTTCTATCAGGATTTTGAAGCTCGTCAAAAAGGCGAGCAGAATTTCAAAAGCGCAACCCGCGATGTGGCACGCCTGCTGGACGAGCTAAAAAAGGAAAAGGTCGATGGCGTACTGATCGACTTGCGCAATAACGGCGGCGGTTCATTGACCGAGGCCGTTGAACTCACCGGCTTGTTCATCGACAAAGGGCCCGTGGTGCAACAGCGCAATGCTCAGGGCGAGATCGTCGTGGAAAGTGACAAGCAGGCGGGAGTCGCCTGGGATGGCCCCCTGGGTGTTCTGATTAACAGGTCCTCGGCCTCAGCCTCTGAAATCTTTGCCGCCGCCATTCAGGATTATGGTCGGGGATTGTTGATTGGTGAAACGACTTTTGGCAAAGGTACTGTCCAGACCATGATGAATCTCGATCAGATCGCCAAAAACGACAAAAAAGTATTTGGCGACCTGAAATTGACCGTGGCCCAGTTTTTCCGCATCAATGGGGGCACGACGCAACTGCGCGGGGTACAGCCGGACATTCGCTTCCCCACACTTTCCGATGCGGACAGTCGTGGCGAATCGAGTTTCGACAACGCGCTCCCCTGGGCGCAGGTCAAGGCCGCAGACTATTCTCCGCTAGGTGATTTCAACTCGCTGCAACCCCTCCTCCAGGCACGCCATGAAGCCCGGATCAAGAGCGACAAGGATTTCATTTTCCTTCAGGAAGACATCGCCGAATTCAAACTTCGGCGCAAGAAAAACCTGATTTCGCTGAACGAGGCAGAACGACGCCAGGAGCGCGATGCGCAGGAGGCACGGCTGTCGTCTCGCGAAGCAAGGAAGAAAGCGGGCAAGAGCGTTCAGGAAGGTGTTGCCGGACAGGAGTCTGCATCGGACAACAGCCCTGACCGTCGGGACGATGGACTGCAGACGGACGAACGTACTCTGGCGAGCGAACTCAAAATTGAAAAAGCACGTAAAAATGCCAAGGACGTATTCCTGAACGAAGCGGCACATATCCTCAGCGACGAAGTCGGTCTGTTGAAAAACAGCCCCAGACTCGCGGCCCGTTCGCTGCCCGGCATTCCCTCGACTCCCGATCAGGCGCACTCTGCGGAAGCGGTTCGCTCGGGTGTCTGGTAAGTGTGTAAGTTTGCCGTGACGAGCAGCGCTACGCTTTGCTTTGAAAATCAACCTCGACGATTTTGCACTCAAGCTCTGATTTGCCAGCAGGCTTATTGATTTCGATGAAGCCGAAGTTGAAAGTGCAGACGGACTGAGAGTCTCAAAAAAATAATTACTAACTGATTTCCACGCTCGTCACCCCGGCGGACGCCGGGGTCCAGCTCGTTTATCCGATTGTTGTAATGAATATCAGAGGAAGGTACTGGATTCCGGCTTTCGCCGGAATGAGCGCGAAGCCTGGCCTCGGGCCACGGCTTTTTTCGGGCAACAGACAATCCATGTATAGTTCCCGGTATTGACTGAGGTCTGAGCAATGATCCCATCCGGCGCCGTCTTCTTCATCCTGATCACCGCCGTGCTGCTGGCGGCGGCGCTGGCGTGGGTGCTTGCCGCCTTGTACCAGCGCCGCATGCTGGCGCTGATGAGCAGTGGCACGGCGCCCGAGCCGGCAGCCGGCGTAACCGAGTCCACTATCCCCCTGGACGCGCGCGCCGGGACCTGGGCTACGGGCGTGGATTTCATGGCCAACCGGCACGCCACGATCCGGCTCATGCTTAGTCTGGGTGCGATTTCGCTGTTCATTGCGCTGACCCAGTCCTGGCTGGCCCTGCTCTTTGTCTATGATGACAGTGAATTTAGCTTGAACCGTCTGCTGGTGCTCGGGGCGATCTATGCCTGGCCGATGGTGCTGGCCTGGGGCCTGGCGCGGCGCTGGTCATGGCTGCGCATCCTGGGCGGTATCGCCCTGTATCTGCTGGCGATGCTGGTGCTGGTGATGATCCGTTCGACCGAAGCGCAAACCCTGTCTTCGGTGAGCGGCTGGCTGTTCAGTCAGGTCGCCATCCCGATGACGATCACCTTGCTGATCGGCGCCAGCGCTCGCATTCGGGCGGTAGCGCCCTATCTGCTGCCGCCGACGCTGCTGCTCACCTTTTCATCGGTGCTGACCTTGCAGGCCTTGACGCAGTCGGTTAACAATCCGGCTCCCTGGGTCATCCACCTGGTGGAAACTCTGGGGGCCTATCCCACACTGTTGCTCTTTGCATTCGGACCCTGGCTGGTCATGGCCTGGCCGGTCTTCAAACTGGGCAAATGGCTGGCCGGCGCTTATCGGGCCAAGCTTTTTTCCGATCTGAGCTACTTGATTGGCATCTACTGGTTCCTGATCCTGTTTGCCAGCGCGCTACCGGGAATGGAAAGTGTCGGCTGGGTGGCCTTCGTCCAGGTTCTGGCCTGGCTCTGGTTACCCGTGCTGCTGTACGGGCTGCGCGGCCCCCTGACACCACCGCCGGGACCGCCGACCCTGCTCGTGCTGCGTGTATTCCAGCGCGATGCGCAGGTCGAGCGGCTATTCGACCAGGTCATCGAGCGCTGGCGGCTGACCGGCAATACCGTGCTGATTGCCGGCACCGACCTGCTCACCCGAACTCTCGATGCGGACGATCTGTTCGTCTATCTCAATGGCGCCCTGGCCGAGCGCTTCATCGCCAGCCCGGCACAGGTCACAGAACGCATCGAGGGCTTCGACTGGCTGGCCGATCCGGATGGCCGCTACCGGATCAACGAGTGCTATTGCTTCGACAGCACCTGGCAGACGGCTTTGCGCGCGCTGGTGGCACGCGCCGATTTGGTGCTCATGGACTTGCGCGGATTCCGCGCGGAAAACAAGGGTTGCCGGCACGAACTGGGGGTACTGGCCGGTGCCGCTCACCTGCGCCGGGTTATCGTGCTGCACGACCGTGAGACGGCGCGCGACGTTGCCGAGTCGGAGATCAACCCGGTCGCAAGTGCTCGCTTCCAGTGGTTGCCCGCCGATCGTCTGGATGGCGCGATGGCTGCTCGCGTGCTGGCCGCCCTGTTCGACAAGGCGATGTGAACGATGCCAGCGCTGTTCATCAGTTACCGTCGCGAGGACCAGGCCGGTTTCGCCGGCCGGCTCGCCGATGCCCTGGGCTCGGCCTTCGGTGCGGACAATGTCTTTCGCGACATTGAAGACATTCGACCCGGAGAGGATTTTGTCGTCGCGCTTCAGAAGCAGCTCCATGGCGTCGGCGTGATGCTGGTGATGATCGGTCCGGCCTGGCTGACAACGAGCAGGAATGGCGTTCGACGTCTGGACGATCCCGGTGATTTCGTCCGGCTGGAGGTTCTGGCCGGGCTTGAATCAGGCAAACCGGTCATCCCGGTGCTGGTCGGTGGGGCGCTGATGCCAGCCGAGGCCGACCTGCCGCCGGCCCTGGCCGGTCTGGCACGGCGCCAGGCAGTGGTGTTGTCCGACGCAGGCTGGCGGAGCGACGTGGAACGTCTGGTCACCAGTTTGCGCGACCTCTTGCCAGCGATCGGCAACAAGAAGCCCGAAGCCAGGTCTGGCGGGTTGATCCTGGCCGGGATAACACTTCTTGTCTTGCTGGCCGTGTTTGCCGCGATGCGCTTCCTGCCGGAGAGAGCGGGCAGCCCGCAGTCGGTGCCCACCACCAACCAACAACCAGCGGTGGAAATCGCCGGCCGGTGGACAGCGCGGGTCAAATACGCCTGGGGCGACGAATACCCTGAGGTATTTGAATTCAAAATGCTGGGCAAGCAAGTGCATGGCAGCGCCACCTATCTGAGCAGTCGGCTGACCATCGAGCAGGCAAGTCTTGAGGCCGGCTGGCTGCGCTTCATCACCCGCAGCCGGGAGATGCTGGGCAGCGACAGCCCCTGGAAAGACGTTACCCATCGCTATACGGGCCAGGTCACTCCCGAGGGCATCCGTTTCACGCTGGAAAGCGAGGGCGGCTATTCCCTTCACCCTCCGCTTGAATTCGTCGCCGTGCGCGCCAGCCCGTGAGTGTTGCCATCCTTAATCCATTCTGACTATCGAGGAGAGCAGACATGCAAGGTATCTTCATCAGCTATCGACGTCTGGACAGTCAAAGTGCCGCCGGGCGTCTGGCCGATCATCTCAAGGAGAACATGCACGACGTGCCTCTGTTCCGGGATGTCGAGACCATCGAACCGGGCGTCGATTTCGTCGAGGCCATCGGCCATGCCCTGCAATCGTGCGCCATCCTGCTGGCGGTCATCGGCCCGCGCTGGGTGAGTTTGCAGGATGCCGCCGGCCGCCGGCGTCTGGATGACCCCAATGACTATACCCGTCTTGAGATAAGCACGGCGCTGCAACGCAGCGATGTGAGGGTGATTCCGGTGCTGGTGGAAGGTGCCCAGATGCCCGGCAGCGACGATCTGCCCGAAGATCTCAAGCCGCTGGCCCGACGCAACGCCATCGAGTTGACCGACAAACGCTGGGAATACGACGTCTCGCAACTGGTGGACACACTGAGCAAGGCATTGCATGTCTCACCCGCCCCGAAACCACCTCGACCCGAACCGATACCTCTCCGGCCCAATCCGGAAAAATCGTCATCCCGATCATGGACCAAGTGGGCCTGGGGCATCGGTGTGCTGATTGTCATCATCGCCGTTTACAACGCAAATGAAGATTCATATGATCCGCCGGGTCGTGGACCCGGAGGCGATCAAGGCCGGCGCCCGCCAGTGGCAGAAGTCACCCTGAGCGGAAACTGGCAGGACGCCGAGGGCGGGAATTATCGTCTGGTTCAGCAAGGCCTCCAGGTAGCCATCCAGGGCCGTAGTCCGCATGGACCGGTGGCCGGCAGGGGCATGCTGCAGGGCAACCAATTGACCCTCGACTACACGCTCAATGGCTATCCCTATCAGGCGGTACTGCTGGCCAGCCCGGATGGACTGAACCTGCTTGGCCAATATCGAGGCGCCAGCACGGGCGACAGCGGCCCCGTCCACCTGCAGCGCGCGCGGTAAAACCCTGCTCTAGACAGACTTTCAGTGCAGGGTTCGAGGCCATCTACCCGGCAGCGATGAAATAGCGTCACTAACGGGATGGTTTGGCGCAAACCCGCAATATGAATGTTACCGATCTGCCCGATTCCCTCACCCCCGACCCCTCTCTCACAGGGCGAGGGGAGGTTCGAGAGTCGCTGGTGCAACTATCACGCTAACGAAGAGCCGGGTGCGCAGCAAGGCGTCGACATCCTGCTCATCGACGATCGCTGTGCTACCCGATTCCGCAAAATAATAAACGCGCCCGCTTCGAGGCCCGGTCAATGAAAGGGACGTAGCGCCGAGATAGCGAACGCGACGATCTCCCGTATCCAGACTTATACTCCGAACGGCAGCAGGAGCCGGCCTCGTTGCTGGAGATGAATTACCTGGCCGTGGCCAGTGGATTGACATTGAGGAAGCTGCTGCACGCTTTTGTCCGCAACATGACATGGTGATTCTCCTTTTCAGGTCTGCTTCATTTGAGGTGATCAGACTGGCGCTCCAGCAGATTTTCGATGAACGAAGCGCCGCCGGAGATAGCCAGCCACGCCGCTACCCACGCTACGACTGTATCGGCCAGCGCGCAGGCGAACGGCGCCGCGAGCCACAGGCTGAGGCAATAGGGACAATCCATGAGTTGCCCGGCAAACCCGTCCGCAGCGCGCGTACGCAACTTGACGATGATCTCGAACGGCCCGTCTTCCCTGGCCACCAGACGCACCAGGCGCCACGTCGCCAAGACCGCGACGAGGAAGCGAAACCAGGGAGACCAGTCTGTCACGTATTTTCCGGACGCACGGGAAGCCAGCCGCCTTCCCGGTGCGCACTCCTTTCTTCCTTATGCGGGCTCAATCGGCGTTGATCACCGAAAACAAAAAGCTCGGCGTAACGTGGATATCCGATGGATCGTACTCATACATCGGCGTCTGGAGATGGCCACTGTCGCCACCCGCCGGATTGAAGGCGCGGCTGGCGGCCCAGGCACTGAAGGAATAGGTGCCCTGAAGTGCGCTGGCATCGAGACTGAAAAAGGCGGTGATGACCACTGAATTGTCGCCGGGTGTTTCGTGCCAGTGGGCTACAGAGGTCGGGTTGAGCGCCGGTGCCGGAAACCAGTCGGCAGGTGCGCCCGAAACGTAGATGATCTCTCCGCCACCACAGCCGCCGCCACCCATCGACACATCGCGCAGATGGTTTGCCGATGCCGTAAAGCTGACCCTGAACTCGAGGTTCTGCGCCAGCGTGCCGCGCCTGACGACCGGGCAGGGGAAGACCAGCGGCAGGAAGGGACCCGCGCCATTTTTCCGGTAGTCGACCTGGAAGCTCGTGGTCGGATAGGAATTGTCCACGTTGAACGCCACCGTATCCGTGGCCGGCTGTGGCGTCAGCGGTGCGCCCCCCGAGCCCAGCTCGATCCTGAGCACATGCTTGCCATTGCCGGTCTGATAGGTGTTCCAGTCAAGCACCAGTTTGGGGGGCTCCCAATCATTCGGGTTGCTGCCTTTCGGAATCACTATGTCATACCAGCCGTTGGCGGCGGGCAACACATGGTGATACTGCGTCACCAGTCCTGCCGCATCCAGTCGCGTCACCCACCAGGACTGATCAAGCACGGGCAGAAAAGGGCCGCCATTGTAGCTGTCGAGCAGTCGATACTGGGTCGCTGTAGTGCCTACGTCCACACAACCGTAGATCGGAACCACGCCATAGAACGGCGAGCGGGCATCCGGATTGGGCAAGGGGTCGACGGGGTTGCCGGCCGGGTGCGGGCGATTCGGGCGCAAGGCATAGCCGGCCACCGGGTCGTACATGCTGGGGTCGCCGCGCACCGGCATCCGTCCGGCACGGTAGATGGCAGGGACGGTGCCGCATGGGATATCGATGATCTCGCCGCACTCCGGGATCGAGATGGCCATCGGCGAGGCAATCAGTTTGACGGGGGGCAGATTGTTCGCGTCCCAGCGAACCCTGAAAAACCCTTCGGAATAAATCGTTTCTTCGACACCGTCGCCATTGACGTCCTGGGTGACGCGGAAGGTGATGTCCGGGATATCAATGATCGGCACCCACTCCGGAACAAAAATATCGACACAGCGACGGAACGGTCCGATGAACTGGCGCAAATCGAACTTGCTCAAGGCCTCGGCATTCATCTTCAGGCGGGCACCGACGCTGGCGCGCACGCCCTCCATCGACAAACGCTGCACTGCGCTGCTCGCACCCTTGCGCTGATCGATGACGTGATCGACCATGCGAAACTCGCTGGGCAAAGGTGGGGCGAGAGGCATTTCAAAGGCATCGTCCTGCAACAGATCCATCACGTCGAGCGTACTCGCGCCGAACGACAGGCGGCTCAGTGCGACGCCCAGCCGCCGTGCCGTATCGCGCCCCAGTCGCTGTTCGACGGTGGCCAGCAGTTGTCCGCGATCATGGCGCAGGAAAGGTGCCGGATCGGGGCCCGGGCCGGGCCGGGGAAACGGGAAGGGAATCACCTCGCGCGGAATCAGGTCTTCAAGAATATCGGCCAGTGAAGGCCTCTCGAAAATGACCGGGAAGCACAGGCGTTCCTTGCGCCATTTGAGAATCCAGTCGATATCCCAGCGCGGAACGTACACACAGAAATTTCCGCACTTGTCGGTCTTGACGGTACCGATGACTTCGCGCCGGCACTTGAGGGGGAAATACCACGAGTATTTCCCGGCCGCCGGGAAATAGCCCAGGAATGAACAATCCGTATCCTCGACATGGACTGTCGCATACGCCACCGGGTACTCGATGCCGGTAACCGGATCCTTCTTGACCACCTTGCCGCAGATCCGGCGAAAGAACAGCAGCATGGGGTCGATCCTGAAACGGAACTTCTCGCTGATCTGCGCCACGCTCAGGCCGATGAGTTCTCCGGCGTCAACATCATTCAAGGCGCCCAGACGTTCGGCCTGAAGGGCGGTAAGTTTGATCTGGTCGGGATCGACACCCAACAGGCTGGGTTCAGTGGTTTTCATGCGAATCTCCTTGGCGGGATGTTAAGAACTTGCGAATTCAAGTCAGAAGTGCAACAGCGGAATCAAAAGATCCGGCTTGGGCGATTAAGCTGTGGCAGGTTCGTCGCCACCGGCCGGGCAGCAGCGATACTCCTGCGATTTTTCAAGCAACTCGATCTGCTTCTTGAGCAGATCGTTCTGCAATTGCCTGCGCTCCAGTTCAAGCTCGATTTCCTTTTCGAGGGTCGGCTCGCAAACATCGCAGTCATCGAGGCAGCCCTTGACCATCAGGCCGGGTGTGGGCAGCGAACTGGTGCGTTCAAACGAAAGTTCTGCGACCAGTTCTTCCGACACCTTGCCACGCTTGTCGAGCAGGCCCTCCTTGATCAGCGCCTGATCGACCTGTTGCAAGGCGCGGGTCTTGATCGCTGAAGGCAGGGGCTGTGCAGCGTTTTCCAGGGCGGAGGCACGCGTCAGGCCGGGACTGACGGCATCGCGACTGATGCCTGCCAATTCCCCACGTTGTCTGGCGAGCACGCTTTCACGAGCGACCTCCTCGATTTTCAGGCGGCTCGCGTCGGTCGCCAGTATGGCATTGGGAATCGCTGAAACACCGCCATCGGCAGCAAAGGGATTGTTCGATACGCGCGTGTCGGCCGCCGGGTCAATCACGCGTCGTTGAATGGCGACAATGCTGAATTTTACCGTCTGGGTCTTGTTGATCTGATAGAAGAAATAGGTGACGGCATGGCAACGGTTGGGGTTGGAAAACTCACGCGACGAGGATTCGAAGTGGTCTTCCGACTCCCCCTGGGAGTGAGAGCGACTGGAAACTTCGCCGACCGATACCGAACTGGCCGCCCGTGTGGCCGTCTCGGAGCGTCTGTCCGAAGCGCTGGCGTGCTGGTTCAACTCGCGCAGGAACGAAGACGTCGACGACGCATCATAGGAACCGCTCACGTCAACCGACGGCCCGGAGAAGATGGCACCCAGCGCGCTGCTGGTTTCTCCGTGGCCCCGTGCCGACCCCTTGCTACTGGAGTTAGCGCTGCCCGAATCCCGCACCGATAGGTCGGACATGAAATCGTGCATACTCGACAGGTAGAAACGCTCCTCGGACGTTTGCTCTTGACGGTAACTCACCTTGCTTTCGCTATCCACGCTGAAGCGTGTGCGGCGATCGCTCGTAAATAGCCGAACCTTCTCTCCGGGCAGCAAGGTGGTACTGTAGACCAGATCTCCCAGGGTCATCGGCCCCGGGCAACGCTCCAGACGGGCGTGGATCAGTACTTCGACCTGCACCCGGCGCCCCCCCGCTGTCACATTGGTGGTGTGCCGCGTGCGATAGTGGAAGTCGAGAACATCGCACACGGTGTCTTTGGCAAGCGCCGGACAGCAAGGCACTTCCAATTGGTCTTCATTTGCGCTTGCATTCATTTGCATTACCTCCAAGGCGGATGAGAATCTGGGATAACAGTCCACCAAAGCAAAGAACAGGCCTATTCATTTTTATAAATGAAATCATGAAGTTAGGAATAAATTCGAGAATCAATCGAAACCCGGCCTGTCGTCTGATGGCGACATGAAATCAGAGCTTTCGAATCAACATCATGATTTACATAGGTTTTACTTGTCGTCAGGAACAGACATCCGCGATGAACATCAGCCCGCCTGAATCACATCTCGATGCCGGAGAATGAGAACTCGACCCCCCAGGGCTTGGCCAGGACAGGCGGCCAGCGGTCGAGTTCAGGTTCGAGAGGGTTCGATAGTCGCTGTTGTGGCTTTCCCGAAAAAGCAGGAAAGTTGAACATTTCGGGCATCAAAATCAGACCGCGTATGA
>NZ_JAEUOI010000126.1 GCF_016790145.1 Propionivibrio sp.
TTCTTCTCCAACCTTCTGCCGGAGGGCCGCCTGCGCACGCGCATAGCCCAGAGATTGAAGATGCACGAAGATCGCGAGTTCATTCTGCTTTCGGCGCTGGGCGGGGATCTTCCCGGCGCCGTTATCCTGACCTCGATCGACACGCCAGCCAGGCTGAAGCGACACCAAGGCCCTACCGCTGCACCCACCGCCGACGACCTCCATGAACTGAAGTTCTCCCTTGGCGGCATGCAGATCAAATTCTCCATGCGGCGACAGGGCGAGCGCTACACCCTGCCCGGTAGCGGCAAACTCGGCAACTACATCGTCAAGCCGCCTTCCAGCGACTTCGAGGCCTTGCCGATGGTCGAGGCCGCCACCATGGAGACGGCGCGGGCTGCCGGCATGGACGTTCCCGAGGTGCTGCTCCTGCCGCCCTCCAGGATTCACGGGCTACCCAATATGACCGGCTACCGGCAGGGCGAGCCGTTTTATGCCATCCGCCGCTTCGATCGGCCCGAGGGCGGGCGGATCCACGTTGAGGACTTCGCCCAGGCCTTCAACCTGCGCGCCCAGCAAAAGTACGGGCGGGTAAACTACGACATGATCGGTCGCACGCTACTCCTCTACGCGGGCGGTCTGTCAGACCTCAAGGAGATGGCCCGGCGCCTGATGCTTAATGTAGTCATGGGGAACGGCGACGCCCACATCAAGAACTGGTCGCTGATCTACACCAACCCTCTGCGCCCCAGGCTGGCGCCGGCCTACGATCTGGTCTCGACGGTGGCCTACACCACCCACGATACTTCTTTGGCTCTCAACATGGCGGGAGTCAAGCTGTTCAAGGCGATTACGCTGGATACCTTTGCCATGCTGTTCACGCGCATCGGCATCGTCGATCAGGTGCGTGAGGAGCTGATGGAAGTAGTGAGAAGCACGGGGCAACAGATTCTGGAGGTGTGGCTCGGCCATTACCAGGCCGCTGGCGTACCCGAACACCTGATCCAGAATGTGGAAGCTCATCAGGCCGGGCTGCCTTTGCTCAAGGATCTCTGATCGAACGTTAATGGCTCAACATCGCCTATGCATTTTTGTTTGAATATTGCTGAAAAAATTCGGCGCATTGACAATAACTACCCCTTATAGCCCGTCAAGACTATGCCATGTGTAAGTCGACCTAAGTGGCAAATCTGTGTCAGAAAAATAGGGGCAGTTCAGGCGATGTTTCTGGCCGGGGTTTTTTCTTGCCCATTCTTCACGCACTGAAGAATTGCTTTATCCCCGATGGCCGAAGTCGTCCAGCACTCCGGGTCAGGGGCGTCTATCGGAATCCCGGTTTGCCAGACTAGCGTCTACGGAATCGCAAAAATATCTGCTATGGCAGATGCCTTCGACAAAACGTCTATACACCTGGGTGTGCCCGGTGGTCGATGTAAGCTGAAAAGTGGGCGGCCACGGTTGCCTCGATACGAGCCACATCTTCGTCCGATAGACCCTCTGCCAGCTTATGTTTGCGCTTGGAGAGCACCCCATGTCCTTGCACGATGACATCAATGAGGGTGTTGAGCGCGGCCTGGCGCATATCGAGCCAAGCTTCCAGGTCGCGCACTGTCGCGTCGTGAGCGCGCAAGTAGACGATTTCGGTTTGCAGATCCTCCTCCACGCATGCCTGGCAGCACTCGTAGATGAATTCGCAGATGTCCGTGAAATCGTGATACGCATAAAGCCACCGGGGCTGCGGTGAGCGCATGTGGATGGTGGCACTGTCTCCATCCAGGGCGTAGTCAAGTAGCTCGGTACGGGGACGGGAATAGCGCTTGAGGAGCGCCGAGTAGCGGTCCAGTTGCTTGAGCATCCGAGCCGACATGGGCAGCACCACCCCGGCCGGGGTGAAGCCCGCCTGGCGCAGAATATGATGCAGCAGGAAGCGATGAAGCCGGCCGTTCCCATCCCAGAAGGGGTGCACAAACACAAAGCCGAACGCAGCGCACGCCGAGGCCAACACCGGGTCCAGCGCGCCGGTCGTAGCGGCCAGTGCAACCCGTGCCACCGACTCCATCATCGGCCGTACCAGATCCGGGGGTGCCGGGATGAAGTCGGCGATGTTCCTAAGCCGCCCAGCCCGCGAAAGCCAGTTCTGGCCATGGCGGTATTGATACTCGGCAGCGCGGGCGCTCATAATCTGGGACTGCCACTCGCCGAGCTGATACTCCGTGAGCAGCCCGGGTTCGCCGGCCTGCTCAAGCAAATGCCTGAATTTGGCCGCCCGGCTGTTGTCTGGAATCTCGTCTTCGATGCTATAGGTCGAGCGCGTCTCGGAAAGGTAGAGGTAATCCACAGCGCGCGCGAGCATCTCCGGCTCGATGGCCCGGAAAGCCTCCCCTACCTTGCCAGCAAGCCCCGCAGCAAGCCACACCTTCAGCTTCTCGGTACGCCGAATGAGCGGGCTAAACCATTTGTCGCCCAGGAGGTTGCTTACGATGCCAAACTTGGGGTCGGGAACCGCCGGCCCGACGATGTAATCGGTCGGGTCCAGTAGCGGCACCCTCGGACAGCCTGCCGGCAAGCTGTACTCGAACTCATGGCCGGTGAGCCACGCCGCCAGGTGGCCGGCCATCCGCGAATATTTGGAACTGGGCTTGTCGAGCAGCCAGACCTGGATGGCCTCGATCACTTCGGGAACCTCAAAGAGAGCCCCAAGCACCGTCAGATTGAGCTGCTCTCGCTTGAATGCAAAGGTGAGTTGCCCCACGAGGGTTTCAGTATCGGTAATACGCTGCAAGGGCAGTTCAATGCGCTCCTCCCCATCCGCATTGAAAGTCCGGGACTCGATGGCCCGCTCTGCGGCCGCATAAACGCAGCGCAGCGGGGGCACCCGCAGTTGATACTTGCGAATGAGTATTTCGTAACCAAGATAGAGACGAGTCATATACAAAAGGCCTGAAATCGCAGTTTACCGCCTACATTTTTACAAAAATATCTACCAACGAGTTAATTCTCTCAGAAACGTCTATAGACCGCAAACGACGTTCCTGGGTGTTTTTAAACAAACGGCGTAATAAGTTCCACTGAATCGGGAAATTAGCCTACACGACCCACGATACCGCTGTGGCTCTCAACATGGCGTGAGTCAAGCTGTTCAAGACGATTACGCTGGATAACTTTGCCATGCTGTTCACGCGCATCGGCATCGTCGACCAGGTGCGTGAGGAGCTGATGGAGGTGGTAATAAGCACGGGGCAGCAGATTCTGGATGTGTGGCACGGCCCGTACCAGGCCGCCGGCGTACCCGAACCCTTGATCCGGAATGTTGAAGCGCATCAGGCCGGGCTGCCGCTGGGCCTGATCGAACTGAAAAACGCTGCCGATGAGGACGCGACGATCTGGAGCGCCTACGCGCAACTGCAAACCTACAAGGCGGAGATTGCCTCGCTGCTGCATTACAACGCGGCACTGGTGGTGAGCGACGGCGTGCAGGCGCGCATCGGTTCGCTGACGGCGAGCCAGGAGTGGTTCAAGGTCTGGCGCACCATCGACGGCGAGGGCGATGCAGCGAAGACTGCCCTGGAGCTGGAGGTGCTGGTGCGCGGGGTGTTCGAGCGGCAGCGCTTCCTCGACCTGCTCCAGCACTTCATCGTCTTCGAGGAAGACCCGGACTCGGGTGCGCTGCACAAGATCATCGCCGGTTACCATCAGTTCCACGCGGTGAATGCGGCGGTGGAGGAAACGGTGCGTGCCAGCGGCATGCCCGAGCGTCACCTGCTGCGCGGAGGCGTCGGCACCTACTGGGCGGGCCGCATGCACGGCGGCAAGCCGGGCGACCGGCGCGCCGGCGTGGTCTGGCACACGCAGGGCAGCGGCAAGAGTTTCTCCATGCTCTTCTACGCCGCGCGCGTGGTGCGGCATCCGGCGATGCAGAACCCGACGCTGGTGGTGCTGACCGACCGCAACGATCTCGATGACCAGCTTTTCGGCCAGTTCCAGCGCTGCGCCGACATCCTCGGCCAGACGCCGGTACAGGCGAGCGGGCGCGAGGACTTGCGGGTGCTGTTGAACCGGGCGAGCGGCGGCGTGGTGTTCACGACGATTCACAAGTTCATGCCGGAAAAGGGCGAGGCGATGTCCGAGCTGAGCGCGCGGCAGAACATTGTCGTGATTGCCGATGAGGCGCACCGCAGCCAGTACGGATTCGGCGGCAAGGTGAATGCCCAGACCGGCGAGATGTCCTACGGTTTCGCCAGCAATCTGCGCGATGCCTAGCCCAATGCCTCGTTCATCGGCTTCACCGGCACGCCGATCGAGAAGACCGACGCCAACACGCGGGCGGTGTTCGGCGACTACATTTCCATCTACGACATCCAGCGCGCGGTCGCCGACCAGGCGACGGTGCCGATCTATTACGAGAGCCGCATTTCCAGGCTGAGCCTGAACGCCGCCGAGCTGCCGAAGCTCG
>NZ_JAEUOI010000133.1 GCF_016790145.1 Propionivibrio sp.
CCTGCATCTCGCTGGGAACGCAGACACCGCTGATCGACAACCGCCTGGCCGCCGTCGACCACGAGGCCGATATTGTCGCCCTGTCGTTCTCGTCGGCCTTTACCTCACGACAGAATTCTCCCCTGCTCGACCAGCTTCGCCAGATGCTTCCACCGGGGCTTGCCCTCTGGGCAGGCGGCGCCGGCAGCGACAGACTCCCGGCAATCGACGGCATCGTTGCGCTGCCGACCCTTGAGGACGCGCTCACGGCCTTGCGCGGCTGGCAGGATGGCGCGCCAGCACTCGGTCCCACGTAACTTCGAAGTTGCCAGCGCCTCCCCGAAGTTCAAAGCACCGATCGCCTTCCGCCTGCCAATGCTAAAATCATCGCTCGCCGCACGTGGAGCCGCAGTAGATGAATTTTCCGCCCCCCGCTTTTGAATTCAGGATTGTCGCGCCCGGCGACCTGGCCGCGCGTCTTGCGCAACTGCCGCGACCGCTGGTCTTTACCAACGGCTGCTTTGACATTCTGCACCGTGGCCACGTGACCCTGCTTGCTCAAGCGAGGGCACTGGGCAAGTCGATGCTGGTCGCACTCAACTCCGATGCGTCGGTCAGACGGCTGGGCAAGGGCGACGAGCGCCCGGTGAATACGCTGGCCGACCGTCTGGCGGTGATGGCCGCGCTGGACTGCGTTTCGCTGGTCACCTGGTTCGACGAAGACACACCCCTCGCCCGCATTCTCGACTGCCGGCCGGAGGTGCTGGTCAAGGGCGGCGACTGGCCGGTGGAGAAAATCGTCGGCCACGTTGAAGTCGCCGGCTGGGGTGGCAAGGTGGTGTCGATTCCCTTCATTCACCAGACATCGACGACGGCCTTGCTGGACAAAATACGCAGGCTATAGGCCAGGCGGATAGTCGCCTTTGCGAACTGCGGCTAGCGACCAATTCCCGTAGCCCGATGACGTCTTCAACTGCCGTCATACCGGCGCAGGCCGGTATCCAGATCTGGCGTGGATTCGCCTCCTGTACCCCGGCCAGCACTGCGTTCAGATTGTTTGCGTGGCGGCCAGCCAGCTCGCCTGCAGGTCCTCGCCGGCCACGGCCACCACCTCCGGATCAAGTGCACCGTTGGCGACAAACATGTCCAGGATGCGGGGGATCACTTCCGTGGGCTGCGGCCCACGGTAGGGTCGTGCCTGCGCCAGCGCCTGGAATACATCCGCTACGGCGACGATGCGGGCCTCAAGACTGAGACGTTCGGCCTTGTGGCGGAAGGGATAACCACGGCCATTCAGCGTTTCATGGTGGAAGGCCGCCCATTCGGCAACCGTCTCCATTCCGGGGATATGGCGCAGGATCTGATAGGTCTCGAAACTGTGCCGCTCCATGACCGAGAATTCCACAGGAGTGAGGGGAAAAGGCTTGTCGACAATCTCGTCCGGTACGCACAACTTGCCTACGTCATGCATCAGGCCGGCGATTTCCACCTGCACCAGTGCGTCGGCGTGCAATCCCATGCGTTCTCCCAGATGCCGGGAAAGCTGCGCGACACCCAGCGAGTGTGACGCGGTGAAGTGACTCTTGGCGTCGACGATGCTCGATACCAGGCGCGCCACATGGCGGAACTGGGGGAACTCGATGGTGACCCGCCAGTTGGCCAGCGGCAATTCGGACAGATAAAAATGCACGTGACGTGGCACCAGCGCAATCCAGAAAGCCTCGTTGGCGGCGGCCCCGAGAAAGGCACTGACGACCTCGGGCGCGAGCAGGTGACCGGCCATGGCTTCGATTTCGGCGCAGATCGCTTCCCGGTGCAGCAGCGGATTTTCCAGCCCTTCCCGCAGCAGAACCGAGTCCACACGGTCGGCGAGAAGTATCAGGTTACTGTCCACGGCATCGGCCTCGCTCAGGCCGGACGGCAGTTCACCCCAGGGCGTATGGTGGTAACGGATGGCATTGGCCAGCAGCGACAGGTGGGCAAAAGGCTGCAGCAGTTCATGCCCGCGTTCGCAGTGGGCATCCCGCTCGTCCCATTCCGAATCGTGCACCAGCCGCCGGTGCATGACGGTGGATGAAACGCCGATGTCATGGAGCAGACTGGCGCATACCAGGTTGTCGAGTCGCTCTTCAGGCAAGCCGAGGAGAAAGGCGCTTTTGCGCGCGATCATTGCCACCCGCTTGCCGTGCTGAAAATCGTTGACCCCGACCAGGTCGAGGGCGTCCGACAAGGCCAGCACGGCGCTTTTAAGGTCGATTTGCAAAGTCATCGATCATGGGCTCCATGAAATTTCGAACAGCATACCATTGCTTCTCTCACGGGAAGGCACTGTACGAACCTGCTGTTGAAACAAAGCCCGGCAGCAGGCCACGCTCGCCTGGAGACAGAATGCGGCCATTGATCAGCAGATAACAGTAGTCAGAACACATACCTTGATTCGGCTCGTACGTCCGCTTTGAGGTTGCTTGGCGCTATGAGTGTTTTCGGCCAGAAGCCGACACTGTCGACACTGCAAATCCCCGCCTATGAGCGTCAGCTCCAGGCGGGACAGCGGCCATCGATCTACCTACACGACTGCCTCAGTCGTGGTAGACCGTCCACCAAACGCGACATTAACTTGACCACCACGCTGCGGCTGTGCTCCTGCGCCCGAGTGCTGTGTATACAGTATCCTGTCTCGGTTATCCGACCAGGATGGGCCTATACGATGGCCGCCGCCGCTCAATGCGCCGCGCCTACACCCCAGCGCTACCAGTGCCACCGTCCCGAACACACACTTGTGTATCGCATTGACCATATCCACCTCGATACCTGGCTGGAACTCGCCAGCGGAGAGGATGGTGAAGCACCGCCGTCCCATGTTGAGCGCACCTTTCGCCGATACCTCGAATGCGGAATTCTCGCGCATGGTTTTGCACGTGCTTACTGCTACAAGTGTCAGCACGATTTCCTGATCGCCAACTCCTGCAAGTGTCGTGGCGTGTGCCCCTCGTGTAATACCTAGCGCATAGCCGAAACAGCGGCGCACCTGATCGATCTCTTCTTTCCGCCGCTGCCGGTGCGGTAATGGGTGCTGGCGGTGCCCAAACGGCTAGCGGCACCAGGCATCAGCCATACTTCGTCAAGGTCGGTTGGATTATCTATCCTTTATGGCAAGATTGTGCGCGGTAAAGTGAAGACCCTGACTGGCTGCCTGAGTGATACGTAGTTTGCATTGAAGGCGTCAAGGCCAGTAGCGCTGCATGGATAGCGGGCGGATTTGCGCTTGCCGCTTCCTGCCTCGAGGCCAAGAGCCACCAACCTATCCTTTCCGATTGGTTTGTTGTTCATCAGGCTGGCTTGGCATTTACCTGGAATGGTAAATTTTTATAACCATCCTCCGTGATTTACCTGGAAGGGGGTATTGACTTGCATCGTTGATCGGCGGACGCTGAAGCCTTGTCACATGCTAGTGAAAGCCCGAACGCAGGCACTACAAAGCATAGTTTTTTTGTAGCCTGAAGTTATGATTAGCAGGCACTGATCATGTTGATCAAATCAACAAGACAAAGCGTAGCGTTGATTTTCCTGCTCTCGTGGTGGGAAGCGGTTTTGACTTGTCCGGTTATGGCGATCACAACCCTTGGGCACAAAAACAGGATCTCCCGAAATTTTTAGATTACCCAAACTAACTTACTAGCTAGCAGGAGGTTTTATGAAGCGCTTAATGTTCAATCGGGCCGTGTCAGTTTGTCGTGCGACATTTTTTGCCTCATTGCTTTTGACGGGCTTGTCCACTTCAGCCCTTGGTGGGCCGCAGGTTTTCGCCACCAGCTATGATTTGAAAAACGGCGACGGAAACGCAGGCTATGGCAATGTCACGCTGTTTGATGATACCTACAACGGATCGGGCAGCAAGACAGTCGGTTACGCGGCTTTGTCCAGCGGGCTCGGGGATTTGACGGACGGTTTCGCGGCGGTTAAGAACTGGGGTGACTGCGGCGGTGCAAGACCATGCGTTTCAGGGCCTGCGTATGACAACAGCCCCTACGTAGGCTGGAGGATGTCCTCCCTTGCAACTCCTTCCGTTACATTTCACTTCACTCCCGGGACAAATATCGACGAAGTGAAGATTTCAATGAATTACGGGTATCACGCCAGCCCGCTGGGGTTCTTGATGGGGGGCGTCTCCTTATCTCAGGGAGCCGACCCGACTTACACGGGCGGCGGCGCAAACCACTGGTACGACTTTGCCGGTCTGGGATTGAGCGGAGATACGCTGAAGATAACGTTCAACTACAACCGGGAGCCTCGGACTACCGCCCACCCCTTCGGCCCGGCCGACTGGGTACTCGTTTCGGAAGTGCAGTTCTTTGCGGCGACCCCAGCCATCCCCGAGCCCTCAACCAACGCCATGCTGCTCGCAGGACTTGGTTTGCTTGGAATCGCGGCGCGGCGCACGAAACTGAAAACGGCTTAATAACTTTCAGCAGGACTTGCACAGAGACCCCGCTTCGGCGGGTTTTAGGGCCAAAAGGGCCAAGGTCGAATTATCTGTTGAGATCCGGTAGCACGGCCCTTGGACTGTCGGGCAACCGAAACAGCGTCGATGTTTATTGATCAATTTATTGCTTATAGAAGTCTGGGCCGGACGGCGGCAATGGATCATGAAGCGGTCGGACGACTACAAAACGTCATCAGTCTCTTCGGGGTCGATAAGGTGAGTTGGCGTTTTTGACAAGCAGCCGCTCCGGCTCAAGGCTGCTGATTTTCTGCTGGCGCGTGTTGATCGGCTGCAATGTGCAGCAGACCGGCCCCTCAAGAAACGCTGGCCCAATCATGGCGGCATCGAAAAAAATTCCCGATCAATTTTTCCTGGCGGTCGGCAATCGCTGCAAAGTACAAGTCACTACAGAAAACATGGATGGAAGTTCTGGCCGGGATCCGGACACCGACTTCGATTTTCCGCCGGGCTGCAATGTGCAGAGCTGCCGACGTTCAATCCGGCAAATTCCCTGGTTCCGAACAAATCATCCCGTTCGTCATCCCCCGGCGCAGCACGGGCCGTTTTCAGGCTGCGGAATTTCCATGAGCCTCACCGTGGCCAGCGACAAATTATCAGAACCCATGGCAACTACTGGGGAATGTTGCTAGAGGCTGGGAATTAAAGCCGGAAAGATTAAAAAGTCCCGCCGTTCCATCCCCACAGGGCGCCCTGGGCGTCGGCGAACTCGATATAAACCCGCTCGGTGTTCACGCCGAGCGCCTTGTTCATGAGTTCACACAGCGCTTTCGACAGGGTGGCCGTACGGCCTTGCGGCAGCCCGATGCTTTTCATTTCCAGGTAGGCCAGAGGAGACGAATCACCACCGAAGGCCATCGTCGCGGCGGTCTCAAGCGAGACCATGACGTAACGCTCGGGCTTTCCAAGTAAAGCCGCAACGGCGCGCGACGCCTCGGCGACGAGCGCTTTCCCGGCATCTGCGTCCAAAACTACGTTGGTTTGTATCTTCAGCAAAGGCATCGAGTTTCTCCGGTTCAGATTGTGGTAATTGAGGACAGGAATTTAAAACGAACGCTGCAAAGTATCCCTGACCTCCATACCTCGGTCAATGCTGTAGGGCAGTCGTATGAATGCATTGGTGATTTTTTCGAGGCTCCGCAAAGTCTTTCTTATCCTGTAACCGTCGTCCCAGCAAAAGCCTGGACCCAGTTGGCGCTCCAAAATCCTGGATTCCGGCTTTCGCCAGAATGAGCGCGAAGCCTGGCCTAGGGCCACGATGTGGGATGTTTCAGCCGTTTGCGATTTCATAAGCATTCATGCAATAACCTCGATCAATTCCGGTTTTTCACGCCCGGAGATCTCGCTGGCGAGTTCCAGTCAGGGTTCAGGGTTCGCCTGAACGGTATGAAACTACATTGACGTCCTCCCCGGCCTGAAGGCCGGAGATTCCTACGGCGCTATGCATGAGCAAGCTCACGTTTAGTCGCTTCGGCGGGTTCCTGCTTCGCAGAGTGGCCTAACCGCGCCGACTTTCCACAGGCTAACAAGCGATGCC
>NZ_JAEUOI010000143.1 GCF_016790145.1 Propionivibrio sp.
TGTCAAGTTGCCCTGCTCGCCGGGTTAAAATGCTTGCCAACAGAAAACCATCGTGGATGCCAATGGGAATTCATCAATGTCCGAACAGAAAACATTCTCCATACCCGCGCTGCGTCTCGGGGTCGATCTAGGTGGAACAAAAATCGAGATCGTCGCACTCGACGGGTCGGGCCAGGAATTGCTGCGGCGGCGGGTGGCAACGCCGCAGGGCGACTACCTGGACACGGTGACGGCGGTGGCCGCTCTGGTCGAAGCAGTCGAAAACGAACTCGGCCAGCGCGGCAGCGTCGGGCTCGGGATTCCCGGCGCCGAATCGGCGAGCGGCGGACTGATCAAGAATGCCAACTCCACCTGCCTGATCGGCAAGCCCTTGCGCCGCGACCTGCAAACCCTGCTGCAACGCGAAATCCGCATCGCCAACGACGCCAATTGCTTTGCGCTGTCCGAAGCCATCGGCGGCGCCGGGCAGGGTGCCGGCATCGTCTTCGGCGTCATTCTGGGAACCGGCGTCGGTGGCGGCATCGTAGTAAATGAGCGGGTACTCACTGGCGCCAATCACATTGCCGGCGAATGGGGACACAACCCGCTGCCGGTTTCGGAAGAGGAAATACTGCCACCTCCGGCATGCTACTGTGGCCGTCAGGGCTGCGTCGAAAGCTGGCTGTCCGGCCCCGGCTTGAGCGGCGATCACCAGCGCCATAACGGAGAGATGCTGACACCCCAGGCCATCGAAGACCGGGCAAACCAGGCTGACGCCGCCTGCGCGGCAACACTGGCGCGTTATGATCGCCGCCTGGCCAGGGCGCTAGCCCAAGTTGTTAACATCCTCGACCCGGATGTGATCGTTCTTGGGGGCGGGCTTTCCAATATGGTGCGGCTGTACGCCAATGTTCCCTTGCTGTGGAGTCAATACATCTTCTCCGACCAGGTGCGCACCCAACTGCGACGCCACCAGCACGGCGACTCGTCCGGCGTGCGCGGTGCCGCCTGGCTGTGGAACGGGGGTTGAAAACAAGAACCCCGCTCGTTTCACTTGGTGATACTTTGTGATCCTGTTGGCTTGGTGTTTCGCTTTTTTCATGCTTTTTTCCTACGTGCTTGAACGTCTTGATTGGCCCACATGCTCTGGATCAGACTCTTTCTGCCGTTTGCCGGCGCCTACTTCCTCTCCTACCTCTTCCGCACGGCCAATGCAGTGATCGGGCCGGTACTGAGCGACGAACTGACGCTTGGTGCCGCCGACCTCGGCCTGTTGACCAGCGCCTATTTTCTGGCCTTCGGCGCAGCCCAACTGCCGCTTGGCGTTCTGCTCGACCGTTTCGGCCCGCGTCGGGTCGAAGCGGCGCTGCTGCTGATCGCTGCGGGCGGTGCCGCGATCTTTGCCTGTGGCCATGGAATCGTCATGCTGGCTTTTGGCCGGGGAATGATCGGTCTGGGCGTATCGGCCTGTCTGATGGCTGCCTTCAAGTCCTTTTCGCAGTGGTTTCCGCTGGAAAGACAGGCGTCGCTCACCGGCTGGATCATGACCTCGGGTACGCTCGGTGCGCTGGCCGCGTCGGCACCGCTCAACGCCGCGCTGAACGTGGCGACCTGGCGCGATATTTTTTTCGTCTTGTCCGGCCTGACCGTAGCCGTGTCCGCCTGGCTGTATATAAGCGTTCCCGATAAACCGGTCAGCGAGCATCCCGAGCCGCTCTCGGTGCAGTTGGCGGGCGTCAGGCAGGTTCTGGTCAGCCGTCATTTCTGGCGTTTCGCACCGCTGGGCTTCGCCCAGATCGGCGGCTTCATGGCGGTGCAAAGCCTGTGGTCGAGCGCCTGGTTGATGCACGTCAATGGCCATACGCGCTCGCTTGCGGCCGATCATCTGGCGGCCATGAGCATGGCGATGGTGGTGGCCTACATCCTGATCGGGCTGTTGGCAACCGGGCTGGCACGGCGCGGCATCGCGCCGATCTATTTGCTCGGCGGCGGCATGGTGATGTCGCTGCTCACCCTGCTGCTGATCATCACGCAGGCCATTGACCGGCACTATGTGTTATGGATGGCCTTCGGGGTGTTTTCCTGCTTCGGCACGCTCGCCTACTCGCAGATGTCGGCCGGATTCCCGGTGGCGCTGTCCGGGCGTGCCAACTCGACTTTAAACCTGATGGTATTTCTCGGTGCCTTCGGCCTGCAATGGGGGATGGGCGTACTCATCGACATGCTCCAGGCCAGCGGACTCAGCACGGCAATCGCACATCGCAACGCCTTCGCCGTACTCTTCGTTTTGCAGGCAATCGCTGTCTGGATCCTGATCGGCGGTCGACAGACGAGTGCAAAGGCCGATTGACTTCGGTCAGATTTACTGTTCCGTGAACGTCATACTTTTTCAAGGTTCCACTTGACCATTCCAGGTACTCCGAGTAACGCCGAGCGTAACCGGAAACGCTTCATCGCCTTTCGCACGCTTTTCAACGCGCGCTTCTACTATCCGGTGCTTGCCGTGCTGTTTCTAGATCTTGGTCTTTCGGCCAGCGAATACTCGCTGCTCAATTTTGTCTGGGCCATCGTCATCGTTTTCGCCGAAGTGCCTTCGGGCGTACTTGCCGACCGTATCGGGCGACGCCCTTTGATCGTTGCAGCGGCGATCTGCATGGTGCTGGAAATGCTTGTGCTGCTGGTGGCGCCGGTCAACGGCGGTCTGACCCTGCTGCTGTTCTGCCTGGTCAACCGAATTTTGAGCGGCTCGGCTGAGGCATTGGCGAGTGGTGCCGACGAATCGCTCGCCTATGATTCACTGGCCGCAGAGTCTCGCAGCACGGAGTGGCCGAAGGTGCTGGCTGACGTCATGCACTGGCAATCACTGGCCATGGTGCT
>NZ_JAEUOI010000161.1 GCF_016790145.1 Propionivibrio sp.
GATTTTCTCTTTGCTCCGCAGCGAGCCCGTTCGCCGGTCAAATCGCTCTCCGGCGGCGAACGCAACCGCCTGCTCCTGGCACGCCTGTTTGCACGACCGGCCAACGTCCTGGTGCTCGACGAACCGACCAACGACCTCGACATCGAAACGCTCGAACTGCTCGAACAGTTGTTGCAGGAGTACACCGGCACCTTGTTTCTGGTCAGTCACGACCGGGTTTTTATTGACAACGTGGTGACGCAGACCATCGCTTTCGAGGGCGATGGTGTCTGGCGCGAGTATGCCGGCGGTTATCAGGACTGGGCGGATTATCAGGTCAAGCGGCGTGCCGAAGATGCTGCGCAGTCAGCGGCGAAGCGTGTTGCGTCGGCTGTCATGGGATCGGTGCAGGCGCCCAGGGTCAAGGTCGATAGTAGCCGCAAGCTGAGCTACAAGGACTCACGTGAGCTTGCCGAACTGCCCGAACGGATTGCGGCACTTGAACAGGAGCAGAAGGCGATCAGCCAGCGGCTGGAAGATCCGGCGTTCTATCGGGCCGAGCCGCAGGAGGCAACGCAAATTTCGCAGCGTCTGACGGAAATCGATGAAGAGTTGCTGCTCCTGCTGGAGCGCTGGGAGGCGCTGGAGGGGTGAGGCTTTTGCACCTCAGCACGGATATCAGGCAGACACAGGAGACTGAAGGAAAATGACGGGGCCGGGCTTCGCGCTGAGCGCTACCCGCGCTCTGCACGAACTGGTGATCTGCACCCGGGGTTGACACGCCGGGGTCATATTTGGCGATTTCCCCTGACGGGAAGTTAGTGAAATGGCGTTAGTGAAATGGCGTTTGACCTTGATGCCCATATCAAGGATACTCAACCCCTTATAATAAAAATACTTGTCCTTGTGGCGTACCAGCTTCAAACTATCCGGAACGCTCAAGAAAATCCGTTGGCGCAGGCGATAGCAGGCGTCATTTACCCCCGGCGCGGCTCGCCCGCGCTGATAATTACATAACTACCTAGAGAGGCCTTTCATGAATCCCCAAAACGGTTACGACGTTGAAGACATGACTGTCGGAATGAGCGCAGAAATTGCCAAGACCATTACTGATGCGGACCTTGTCCTGTTTGCCGGTGTGTCCACCGACGTCAATGCGGTTCATATGGATGAGGACTTTGCCAAGACGACGATGTTCGGTGGCCGCATCGCGCACGGCATGTTGTCTGCCAGCCTTATTTCAGCGGTGCTGGGCAATCGTTTGCCTGGGCCGGGCTGCATTTACATGAACCAGTCCTTGCGTTTCCGCGCCCCGGTTCGTCCTGGCGACACCGTTCATGCCAAGGTGACAGTCAAGGAAGTTATCGCCGAAAAGGGTCGGGTTGTCCTCGATACCGTGTGTACCGTGGGAGAAACGGTGGTCATCGATGGTGAGGCGACAATGATGCCAACCTCGCGCCGCAAGCGCGAAGCAGCCGGCAAGTAGTCAGTCGCGACGACCCCGGCCGGCCCCGGACGGTCGTCCTCCCTAACTTCGGTACTCGACAACCTGTCAGCGCACTTTGATCGATAAGCGCGCCTGGATGTTGATTACGCGCGCAGGATCAGTGTCCGGTGAAACGCGGCGGGCGCTTTTCGAGAAAGGCCGCGAGTCCTTCTGCATAGTCGGTGCTGTCGATAAAAGCAAATGACGCACGCTTTTCGGCTTTGCTGAGCGGCGTGGGGTCCATCAGCCGGGCAATCCACTGCTTGTGCCAGCGAGCGACCAACGGCGCGCCAGCGGCGATGCGTTGCGCCGTTGCCATGGCTTCGCTGTGCACGTCGGCGTCCGGAACCACGCGCGTCAGCAGCCCCTTGCTCAGTGCCTCCGCGGCCGTCAGCAAGCGACCTTCGAGCAGGATCTCCCTGGTCAGCGCCGGACCGGCGAGCGCCAACAAACCAGCCAGTTCGCCGGGGTACATGGAAAACCCGAGCTTCATTACCGGCGCGCCGAAACGGGCGGATTGACCTGCAATCCGCAGATCGCAGGCGCTGGCGATTTCCAGCCCGGCGCCGGCACAAGGCCCCTGAATCGCCGCAATGGTCGGCTGGGGAAGGTGCTCGATGGCCTGCAATACCTGCCCGACCGACTCGTGGTAGGCCAGTGCGCTGTCCACCGTGGCACGGGCTTCGCGCAGTTCCTCGAGATCACCGCCAGCAGCGAAAACCTCGCCTGCACCGCGCAGGATCACGCAACGGATGTCGGCGTCACCCGCAAGTTGCACTACGATCTGCCGCAGTTCCTGCCACATCACGGCGTTCAAGGCGTTGAGCTTGCCCGGATTGGAGAGAGTTAGCGTAGCGACAGGGTCTGTGCGTTCACATTGCACGGTGGCGATAGTCATAGGAATGCGTTCTTTCATGAATGCTCATGGATACACTTGGCGGTAGAGAAATTCGCGCTGAAACTTATAACCGAGCGCCGCTACGCTGGCGCCGACTCCCAGCTCGATGCGAACCCAGTAATTATCGTGGAAACCGCCTCTGGAAGCGACTCCGAGAGTGCGGCTGGCGAGTCGGGATCACACTTTTGCGCATTATTGGCAAGGAGACCCTACGATGGGAAGTGCTCAGTCGATGAGAATTTATGGGTAGTGCTCATTCAATGAGTTTTTCTCGATTGATGTTGTAGAGCATCATCATCAAGCGTTAGAATGGAATATCTTATTTGGGTTCGGCTGGATTGCGGCGTTATTGATGAATCCGCCTCCGGCATCTGTTCTTTTTTTGCTACGCACGACCGCTTTCTTTGACCGGATGGAAGTCTTTCGGTGACTGCTTGTCCAGCCAAAACATGGACTTACGTCAATGCTGTGGCGCAGCATGACGGACAATGGAACCCGCACCCGTACCGAGGGCGTATCTGCAAGCAATGATGGATGTGATTTTTGCAATAGAGTTTAGGGAGAAAATAAATGAAGCTCACACTGACCCATGACGAAATGAGCGCCTATTGCGCTCTCGTTCGTTCGCATTGTCAGTAACCGGTCCAATAAATAACGGCCGGACGGCCATCAATAAGGTAATCAACCATGAGTGATGTCAACAACAGGATGCAGGAAGCGTCGCAGTATCTCGCAGTAGCCGATGCACTGGTCAAGCAATCCTTGATCTGGATCAAGCAGCAATGTGTCGGTGACAAGGGGGTTTCGGGCGACAAACTCGACGAACATCAGATGGCCTGTTTCGACCTGGCGTGGTGCGCCGCCGAGTCAAGCACGGCGCATTTTGCGGTGGACTATGTCTACAAGGTCGTTGCCGCCAATGAGGCAGGTAATGGCGCCTGCCTGGAAGAGCGGATGACCCTGGCTTTTTGCGCCGAGGCTTTGCAGAACATTCGCAATCGTTTGTTTGCGCGCCCGCAAAGCTTCGGTATTAACGAAGACGATCTGGCGACCCTGGACGCACCCGCTCTCCGTCGTTTCTGCCAGTCGCAACTGGATGCGGGCAATCTTGAAGCGCTGGGCAGGCAAATCATTGCCTTGAATGGCGCAAGCGGTGACTATCTTCTCGGCCATGATGCGACGATGATGCAGGACTCGTTCCGCAAGCTGGCCACGAACGTGGTGATGCCGTTGGCCGAGGAGATTCATCGGCAAGACCGCATCATCCCAAAGGAAATTCTCGAACCGCTGACTGAAATGGGCTGCTTCGCCCTGTCAATTCCCGAGCGCTACGGTGGCATCCAGAGCGACGACCATGAAGACAACATGGGGATGATCGTGGTCACCGAGGAGCTTTCGCGCGGCTCGCTTGGCGGGGCGGGCAGCCTGATCACGCGTCCGGAAATTCTCAGCCGGTCCCTGCTCAAGGGGGGGACGGAAGAACAGCGACAAAAGTGGTTGCCCCAGGTCGCCATGGGCGAGCCCTTGTGTGCCATTGCCGTCACCGAACCGGATACCGGCTCCGATGTCGCCGCCATGCGCCTCAAGGCGACGAAGTGCGATGGCGGCTGGATACTCGACGGCGCCAAGACCTGGTGTACCATGGCCGGTAAAGCCGGTCTATTACTGGTTCTGGCCCGCTCCAATCCCGACCGTTCGCTCGGCCACAAGGGGCTGAGCATGTTCCTGGTCGAGAAGGATGTCTATGACGGACACGATTTCGAATATCGTCAGCCACAAGGCGGCTTGCTCACCGGGCGGGCGATTGCAACCATCGGTTATCGCGGAATGCATTCCTACGAGCTTTTCTTCGACCATGTTTTCGTTCCTGACGAAAACCTGGTCGGCGGGCCGGGGGGCGAAGGGAAGGGTTTTTACTTCATCATGGCCGGATTTGCTGGCGGACGCATTCAAACGGCCGCTCGTGCCATCGGCGTCATGCAAGCCGCTTTCGAACGGGCGGTTTCCTATTCCCAGGAGCGCAAGGTATTCGGCAAACCCATAGGCGAATATCAACTGACGCTCGTCAAGCTGGCGCGCATGGCGACGTTGCTGACCGTTTCCCGCCAATTCACCTACGCCGTCGGCCGTTTGATGGATCAGGGGGCAGGGCAGATGGAAGCCAGCATGGTGAAACTGTTCACCTGCCGGACGGCAGAATGGCTCACCCGCGAAGCGCTACAGATTCACGGCGGCATGGGCTATGCCGAGGAGTCACCGGTCAGCCGCTATTTCGTCGATGCGCGTGTGCTGTCGATATTCGAGGGGGCCGAAGAAACCCTGGCCCTCAAGGTTATCGCACGCTCTCTGATCGACGCTGTATAGGTCCGGCTTCAATCCGATACAGAGTCACACCCAAGGGAAGATTCATGTCGCAAGTGGTTCCTGGGAGACCGACAAGGTAGACATGGGAAAGAACAAGATTGATGAGATATTTTTTAAGATCGAGAGACGTCTCTTGATCAGAAAAAGGGGATAGTCATGGTTGCCGGTCAGAAAAAACGGGATCAGCCCTGGTTGATGCGGACCTATAGTGGTCACAGCTCGGCCAAGGCATCCAATACCCTTTATCGTACCAATCTTGCCAAGGGCCAGACCGGATTATCGGTAGCCTTCGATCTGCCGACACAGACCGGCTACGACGCCGACAATGTTCTGGCCAAGGGCGAAGTCGGCAAGGTCGGCGTGCCGATATCGCATATCGAGGACATGGATCAGTTGTTCGACCAGATAC
>NZ_JAEUOI010000183.1 GCF_016790145.1 Propionivibrio sp.
GAATCCCTGCTGGCCGGTGCCATTGGCAGTGCTTCGGCGCGGGTGCTGGTCGCTTCGGTGGCCAAGGAGGAGCCGCTCAGTCTGTCCGAGGTCATGGATATCCTCGATGAATCCTCGCAGTTGCGCAGCTATAGCCACGAACTGGAGCGCAAATCGCGCGAACTGGAGGACGCCACCCGTGATCTCAAAGCGGCCAACGTCCGCCTGCAGGAACTTGATCGTGTCAAGGACGACATCATGTCGTCGGTGACCCACGAGCTGCGCACACCGTTGACCTCGATCCGCGCCTTTTCCGAAATCCTGCGCGACGATCCGAAGATGCATCTGGCCGACCGCGAGCGCTTTCTCGGGCTGGTGGTCAGCGAAACCGAGCGGCTGACCCGACTGATCAACCAGACGCTCGATCTGGCCAAGATCGAGTCGGGCAAAGCCGACTGGCACGCTACCGAGGTCGATCTGAAGGATCTCATCGAACAGTCGCTGGCGGCCACCAGCCAGCTTTTCCGCGAGCGGGGGGCGCGCATCGAGCTTGAACTGCCGGACGGATTGCCGTTTATTCTGTCTGACCGCGACCGTTTGATTCAGGTCATGCTCAATCTGCTGTCAAATGCAGTAAAGTTTCTCCCGGCCGGGTCGGGCTTGGTGCGCGTGAGTTTACGTGCCGGGGCGAACGGGCTTGAGGTGAGCGTTGCCGACAACGGACCCGGTATCCGCGCGCAGGATCAACAGATCATTTTTGAAAAATTCCGGCAGGTCGGCGACTCGATGACCGACAAGCCGACTGGAACAGGCCTTGGTTTGCCGATCAGCCGGCGTATCATCGAGCATTTCGGTGGGCGCCTGTGGGTCGACAGCGTTGTGGGAGAAGGCGCCACCTTTCATTTTTACCTGCCCTACGTGCAGGCTGCTGTATTAACGGAGAACGCTCCTGTGTAGGGCGTTCGGAGTAGGTTGGTAATGGAGGAGACATGAGCAAAAAAGTACTGATTGCCGACGATGAACCGAATATCGTCATTTCCCTCGAGTTTTTGCTGCGCCGTGAAGGTTTTGAAGTGCTGGTTGCGGTCGATGGTGAAGAGGCGCTGGCCAAGGCGCGTGCCGAGCGGCCCGATCTGGTACTGCTCGACGTGATGATGCCAAAGATGAATGGCTTTGATGTCTGTCAGGCCTTGCGCGCCGACCCCGAGCTGGCGTCGATGCGCGTGCTGATGCTCACCGCCAAGGGTCGGGAAACCGAGGTCAGCAAAGGCCTGGGGCTGGGCGCCGATGGCTACATGACGAAGCCATTTTCAACCAAGGATCTGGTGGCGCAGGTGCGCGTGCTGCTGGGGGTCTAGGTGAATTCCTCGCGCAAGCTGGTGTTTGCCGCAGCGACAGTGTGCCTTTTCCTGCTGGCTCTGGTCGCTGCCGAGGTTGCGCTGATGCAGCTCGGTGCTGGTGCAGGCGGCGAAGCGGTACTCAGCTTCAGTGATCGCGTTGTCTCAATTCTCATGGTCGCCGTGCTGGCCTGTGCGCTGGCCTGTGCGGCACTGCGCGAGGTGTATCACCGTTATGTGCGGGCCAGCCTGCGTCTCGCCGAAGAGGCCGGTGCGCTGGCGGCGCATTGCGGTGTGCGGGTTAGCAACTATGTGGCTCCCGAATTGCAGGCTATCGGGCAGGCCGTCAATCAACTGGCAAGCGTTCGCGACGCATTGGAAAACGATCTGGCCGGGCGTGTTCGTGAAGCCCGCGCCTCACTGGAAGAAGAACGCAGTCGCCTTGCCGCATTGATGGCCGAGCTCAACCAGAGTGTCGTCGTCTGCAATCTCGATGGTCGCGTGTTGCTCTATAACCAGCGGGCGCGTGAAGAATTGAGCGGGCTCGAGGAAACCGGCGGTGTCGAGTTGCTCGGGCTCGGTCGCTCGATATATACCGTTCTTGATCGCAGCTTGATTGCCCACGCGCTTGAACGACTGCAGCAGAGGCCAGGAGAAATGGCCGGGTCGCGCTCTGCGCAGTTTGTCACCGCCACGCGCAGCGGCCGGCTGTTACGCGCGTTGATGACACCGGTTCTGGCGGCAGACGGCGAACCGGCGGCCGCCTCCACGCTCACCGGTTTCGTCCTGATCCTCGACGACATTACCGCCGATCACGAGCGCGATGCCCGACGCGATGGCTTGATCCAGTCGCTGACTGAAGGCGGACGCGGACCGCTGGGAAACATCCGCGCAGCGGCCGAGACACTCACCGATTTTACCGACATGCTGCCTGAGCAGCGTGCGCGTTTTCTCGGCGTCATTCGTGACGAAGCACGGGCGCTGTCCCTGCATCTGGAGAGTGCAGCGACGGCCTTCTCGAACGATCTGCGCGTGCGCTGGCCGCTCGAAGAAATGCTCGGCGCCGAGTTGGTCAGTGCCGCTGCTCGCCGCATTGCCGAGCACGCCGGGTTGGCCGTCAAGGTCGACAATGTCGATGATAGCCTGTGGCTGCGTATCGACAGTTTCGGTTTGCTGCAGGTACTGTCCTTTCTGTCCACACGCCTGCACGACGAATACCAGATCCGTGAGGTACGCCTTGCCCTGGCACTCGACGGGCGTTTGGCGCAGCTTGATCTGATCTGGGCTGGCAGTTTCATGAATAACGAAACAGCGATGACCTGGGAAATGGATTCGATGAACACAGCCGGCGAAGCGACGCCGCTTTCCGTGCGCGATGTGGTTGATCGCTGCAACGGGGAGATCTGGTTTCAGCGCGAACGCGTTTCGCATCGTGCCTTTTTCCGCATCATGCTGCCGATTGCCGAGATGCCGAAGGATGCTGCCCGCAGCAGGGAACCGGCGCTCCAGGGCAGCCGGCCGGAGTTCTACGACTTTGATCTTTTCAATCACTCGGCAGTCAGTCATCAGCTTGACGAGTGCCCGCTGGCCGAACTGACCTATACGGTTTTCGATACAGAGACTACCGGGCTCGACCCTTCGGGTGGCGACGAGATTATCCAGATCGGCGCGACACGTATCGTCAATCGCCGTCTGCTCGGTCACGAGTGTTTTGACCAGTTGGTCGACCCGCAGCGGGTATTGTCGAAGGAGTCGATCCTCGTTCATGGCATCACGCCGGATCTGCTCGTCGGGCAGCCAACCATTGCCACCGTGTTGCCTGCCTTCCTCGCTTATTGCGCCGATACGGTGCTGGTTGCGCACAATGCCGCTTTTGACATGCGTTTTCTGCAACTCAAGGAAGCGCGTCTCGGCGTGCGCTTCGAGCAACCGGTGCTTGACACGCTGCTGCTCTCTGCGGTGTTGCATCCCAATCAGGAAATGCATCGTCTCGAAGCCATTGCCGAACGGCTGGGTGTCTCGGTTTTTGGTCGTCATACGGCCTTGGGCGATGCCATGGTGACAGCTGAAGTTTTCCTTAAAATGTTGCCGCTGCTCGCCGCAATGGGCATCCATACCTTGCGCCAGGCGCGTGAAGCGAGTGAGAGGACCTACCATGCCCGACTCAAGTATTGATGCCGCCCACCCGCATCCCGATGCGCTGGTCAGCCTTGGCATCAGTGCGGCAGGCGCCCGCGTTGCGCCGCTTTCATCCTTCTCCACCCTGCGCCAACTGGTGCGCTCAGCGCCGCTAACCGTGCCGCCGTCGGCGAGCGTGCGCGAAACCTTGCTCAAACTGGATACTGCCCACACCGACGCCATTGTCGTTGTCGATGAGGCGAGCCGCGTAGCGCTCGGCATCGTGACGCTACGCGACGTGTTGCGCCGCATCGCCATCGAAGCCGGTGACCTCGATGTGCCAATCGCCTTGATCATGACCGGTGGCTTGATCACCCTGCCGGCCGACGCCACCGCGCATCAGGCGAGCGTCATCATGGTGCGCCGCGGTGTCCGCCATCTGGTGCTGACCGAAGTGGACGGAAGCTACTTCAATGTCGTTTCACAAGCCGATCTTTACACCCAGCCCGGCGCCCGCGCCGAAGAACTGGTCACCGCCATTCTGGCAGCCAGGGATGTCGATGCCCTGACCACCCTGGCTGCCGGTGTACGCCGCCTGGCTACCCACCTGCTGGCCGAGCGGGTGGGTGCCGAAGCCATCTGCCAGCGTATTTCGGCGCTCAACGATCTGCTCACCTTGCAGGTCATCGAACTGACCGCAGGACGTTTCGAACTGCCCTATGTTCCCTGGTGCTGGCTGGTGTTCGGATCCGAAGGTCGTCTCGAGCAGACGCTGGCTTCCGATCAGGATAACGGCCTGATCTTTGCTGCGGCCTCTGAAGACGAAGCCGCCAGCCTGCGCCAGGCTTTTTTGCCCTTTGCCCGAGCCGTCAATGAGGCACTCGATGCCTGCGGCTTCCCCTTGTGTAATGGCAACATCATGGCCAGCAATCCGGCCTGGTGCCTCTCTCTTGATGAGTGGAAGTCGGCTTTCGGAGAGTGGATGTCCAACGCGCATCCGGAGGCTTTGCTCAATTCAACCATCTTCTTCGATTTTCGCTCGCTCTACGGGCAGGATTCGCTGGCTGGCGAACTGCGCGAATGGCTGCTGGCCAGAGCGTCAGAGTATCCGATCTTTCTGCGTGCGCTGGTTGCAAGTACCATGAACTGGGGGTCGCCGCTCAATTGGTGGCAAGGTTTTCGTTATGACGGCAACAAGGAGTTTCCGCACACCATCGATCTGAAGAAGCACGGTGCGCGTCCCTTCGTCGATGCGGCACGCATCCAGTCCCTGGCCAGGGGCGTACCGGATACCAATACCGTCGAGCGCCTGCGCGCCGCCGGCAGCGCGATCGGCATACCGCCTCATGAAACAGCCGCGTTAGTCGATGCCTTCTATCATATCCAGCGTATGCGGCTCGAACATCAGGTCGCTGCCAGTGCGAACGAGGATCCCAATCGCGTCAATCCCGATCTGCTGCATGCGCTTGATCGGCACATCCTCAAGGAGTCGCTGAAACAGGCACGCAGCCTGCAGCAGCGACTGGCAATGGAATACGCATTGACGTCTTAGCGACTTGCGGCCCGCTTGTTCAGTGCTCAAGTCGTGCGCGGAAGTTTTCCGGCACCTGCGTGACTTTGCGCGTTGCATAGTCGAAAAAAACAATCCCGGTTTTGCCGCGTGCCACTTCTCGTTGGCTTGATCGTTCGTTCATGCACCACAGCAGGTCGCAGCCTTTGCTGCCGAAGTCTGCAGCGCCCATGCGCACAAGCATTACTTCGCCGTGAAAGGCCTCCGAGCGGTATTGCAGCGCCGCATCCGAAATAACAATACCGACCCCCTCGATATCCAGTTCGCTGTAACCGAGGGACTGGAAGAAGCGGGCACGCGCCTCCGAAACCACAGTCAGCAGCAGCGCATTGTCCAAATGTCCGCCGTAGTTCATGTGGCTGAGGTAGAGGGTGATTTCAGTGGCAAAGGGAAACTGCTCGGGGAGTTCGATCTGGATACGGGCCATGGCTTTCTCTGCTCAATTTCAAAAAGTAAAGGCGCTAGCATAACAACAAGAACCTTCGCTGCGTTTGCAAGCTTGAATTTGATCGAGGTTCCGGCGCGCTGATACAAACGAAATCAGGCACAGACAAGAGAGCTTGTCCGTCTGCTTTCCAGGAACTCCTCGCTGGCAAGAAACCTATTGACGGCGGTGGTCAGAGACGGAGATACTCTTCAATGCAGCTTGAATTTCCTGTACATCTTTCATTCACCACCGGAGGTAATCATCATGACCAGAAGCACACTACTTGCACTGTCTGCCTTGGGGCTCGTTCTGGCGGGCTGCGCCAGCGACCAGCAGTTGCTTGCCGGCGATCAGGGCAACGCCCTGCAGAGCGCGGTACGCCGTGGGCAGTTTGACCTGTCCTGCCCCAGTGCCACCGGAACGATTCTCTCCAACACCCTGCTCCAGCCAGCACTCTGGAACGGGATCGAACGCGCCGAATATACGGTTGGTGTGCAGGGTTGCGGACAGAAAGTGACTTATCTGGTGGTTTGCCAGATCGGATCGGTCAGTTGCGTTGCGGTTTCCGGAAGAAACCAGGCCTTCGCGCAGTAGACTGGCTCCTCATTCGAAGCGCCACGCACAAGCACCGCAAAATCCCGAATGACCGCCGCCTTGCTGGCGACAGCCCAAACGGGCACTACCTTAAAGCTCAATGGAGAACCTATGATTCAAAGAATTATATCCTGGCTCTCGGCCTTGGCTCTGGCCGCAACCCTCGGCGCCTGCGCCACACCTGGAACGCAACCGGATGAAATTGACCTGCGCGCCGGGGTTATCGAACAGATCACCCTCGTCCAGTTGCAAAGCAATCAGCATGCGGGCGTCGGCGCCGTGGTCGGCGGCCTGGCCGGACTCGGAATCGGCAGTCTGATCGGTGCCGGCACCGGGCGCGATGTCGCCATGGTGCTGGGAGCCGTCGGCGGCGCATTCGCCGGCAATGCCGTGCAGAAGAAATACGATCAGCCCCTTGCGGGGCAGCAAATCGTCGTCCGTGTCAACAATGGGGTACTGGTCTCGATAACGCAGCCGACGAATCCAAATCTGTTCAATGGCCAGCGGGTGTACATCCAGGGTAGCGGTGACGGCGCACGGGTCGTTCCGCGCTAAGCAAATTACTCACCAGGTAACGGGCTGTCTGCCAGCCCGTTACTCCTATCCCTTGATCTATCCAGCCAGTTCTTTTCTTCGCCTAAGGAAACGCTGAATAAGCCGTCACACCGGCGGAAGCCAGTGTCCATTGTGTTCAGCTTGCTGCATACCGCCTCAATATCGGCGAGGGTGAAAAACGTACATTCGTTCCCGCCCAACGCTTTGGCGAGATCGTCGCGGGTCGCCGTGCTATCACCGCCGACACCGATCTGAGGTTGATCCGGTTTTTCGGGCCGCCGGTTGGTTGATGGCTGCGTGGGCAGGTCCACCATGACACCGAATGTGCCAAGGATAGTCTCGCAACTACTCTGGTCAAGATCAGGCCATGGACGGAAGTCGTCGCCGATACCACTGACCATGCTTGACAATGCTTGATGCGCCTTGAAGAACTTTACTTCGTTAAAGCAAGGGAGTACCTTTTTCGTCAGCGCAACACCATCAACCATCGATTAGCAAAGGGGAGAATCATGCAACAAACAGCACGTCCGCGTCGTAGCGTCCTTTACATGCCGGGCTCGAACGCCCGCGCCCTCGACAAGGCGAAAACCTTGCCGGCGGATGGGCTGATTCTCGATCTTGAAGACGCGGTCGCCCCCGACGCCAAGGAAACTGCCCGCAAACAGGTCTGCGAGTCCGTGAAGGCGGGCGGCTACGGGATGCGCGAAGTGATCATTCGCGTCAATTCCCTTTCTACGCGATGGGGCTTCGACGATGTGGCCCTGGCGTCGAAATCCGGCGCCGACGCGCTGCTGTTGCCGAAGGTGGAAAGCGCCGACGCCATCCGCCACATGGAGGCGATCATGCGAGCGAACGGCGCCCCGGAGACCATGGCCATCTGGGCGATGATGGAGACGCCGCGCAGTGTCCTGGAATCCCAGCGGATCGCCGAGTCGACGCCGCGCATGGCCTGTCTGGTGATGGGCACTTCGGATCTCGCCAAGGAGCTTGACTGCGCGCATACCCACGAGCGTCTGCCGTTCATTACCTCGCTCGGACTTTGTCTGCTCGCCGCGCGCGCGGCCGGACTTGCCATCCTTGACGGTGTTTACCTCGACCTCAACGACGATGCCGGTTTCGAGTTTGCCTGCCAGCAGGGATCGGAACTCGGTTTCGACGGCAAGACGCTGATCCATCCGAAGCAGGTGGGAGCTTGCAACAAGGTATTCACGCCGAACACCGCCGACGTCGAATGGTCGCGCAAGATTATCGAAGCTCATTCAGCGGCAAGCGCACGCGGCGAGGGCGTTGTGGTCGTCGACGGCAAGCTGATCGAGAACCTGCACGTGGAAAGCGCAAAGCGGGTAGTCACGATGGCCGAGGCGATCGAGAAGATGCAGGCCGCCTAAGCTGTCGCCGCGTAACGGACGAGGCGGCGCATTGCTGAGCGCCGCCGCTTCAGGCAGATCAATCATTCTGCGCTGAGCTGGATAGATTCCGCTGGACGAAAATATACGAAATCCAAGCGAACGAACCAAGTAGGAATGCAAGCACTCACGACTGTTCCGATCGGGAACCGGCATCCGTTGCGACGACTTCGACGAGGACATCGGTGTAGAAGAGCTTCTAGTTGGCAAGCAATCTGGCGACAGTCAGTGATCGTTCGGTCGCTGGTTGCCGGGTAGAAAAAATCCAGTTTGGTAATAGTGCCTCTGATTGTCTTCCGCCACAAATTCAGGGGCGCGCCGCCGGCAGGGCAGACCTCCCTAGGCACGTAGAGCAAGACCGTTATTCGGTTCCTTTCCTGCTTCTGAAAAACGTCGAGCCTGGAAGCCAATCAACAAGGTCATCTTCAAGCCCGAATGCATGGAAAACAATATCCATGCGCTTCACAGGTCATGGCGTGCCAGGATCTCCAGTTGACGGGTGTTACAGCGATGTGCCGGGGTAAAGTCCCGGGTCGGTTTGGCCTCCTCGACGGGAATCGAACCCATATCTCACGCTTAGGAGGCGCGTGCACTATCCATTATGCTACGAGGAGGTCGGGGCGTATTCTAGCGCGCCGGGGTGCTCGACTGCCAATTTCCCTTTAATATTGAGAATGATGATGCTCAAGCGAATCTGTATTTCCGTGTTTCTGTTGATCGCACTTACCAAACTGTCATGGGCCGATGCGGTGCCAGCGGTCGGCAGCGTGGCGCCGGCTTTTGCACTGCCCGACCAGAGCGGGCGGGATGTTTCTCTCGAAAGTCTGCGCGGCAGGTGGCTGGTGCTTTACTTCTATCCCAAGAACGATACGCCGGGGTGCACGGAAGAGGCCTGCAGTTTTCGCGACGATATGGCGCAGTTGACCAGGCTCTGGGTGCGCAGATTGTCGGCGTCAGCATTGATAGCACGGCTTCAAATGCAGAGTTTGCGGAAAAGTATCACCTGCCTTTCCCGCTGCTGGCCGACAAGGACGGCGCCGTGGCCAAACGCTATGGGGCCTACGCGGACTGGACAGTCGCTCGTTTTGCCCGTCGTTACACCTTCCTGATCGACGCACAGGGTAAAATCGCGAAAACCTATCTCAAGGTCGATACCTCGAAGCATTCAGCCGAAATCATTGCCGACCTCAAACAACTCTCTTCGTCCTCCGGAAAGTAAGCTCACTTCATGCCGCACCTG
>NZ_JAEUOI010000019.1 GCF_016790145.1 Propionivibrio sp.
CATCGATGCGCTCAGCGAGCCGATCCTCACCCACCGCGGGACCGGCTATTCGATCGCCGCATGAAGCTCTGGGCGCGCGTCTTCATTGGCTACTTTCTTATTGTCGGGCTATCGGGCTGGTTCCTGCTGCGCGTATTCATCTCCGAAGTCAAACCAGGAGTGCGCGACGCCGTCGAGGATGTCATGGTCGATACTGCCCAACTGCTGGCCGAACTCGCGCGTGACGACCTGCTGGCCAAACGCCTGCCGAATGGACGCTTCGCGCAGAGCGTCGAAGCCTATCGCCAGCGTCCGATCAAGGCGACGATCTGGGGGTTGGAGAAGCAGACACTGGATTTTCGCATCTACGTCACCGACGCCGCCGGCGTCGTGCGCTACGACTCGGAGCACAAGGCGGTCGGCGGAGACTACTCGGACTGGCGAGATGTCTCGCGCACGCTACGCGGTGAGTATGGTAGCCGGGCCACACGCGACGATCCGGACGACAAGAACAGTAGCGTCATGCACGTCGCCGCTGCGGTAAAGGATGACGGTGAAATCATCGGTGTCGTCACCGTCGCCAAGCCATCGCGCACCCTGGGGCCGATCATTGAGCGCAGCGAGCGCACCGTCCTCCGCCAGGGCCTGCTTCTGCTTGGCGTAACGCTGCTGATCGGCGGCGCGTTCACCACCTGGCTGACCGTCTCGATGAGCCGCCTGGTACGCTATGCAAGGCTGCTCGCCGCCGGCTGCCCGGCCGAACCGCCCTCGCGCGGGCGCGATGAAATCGGCGAGTTGTCGCGCGCCCTTGCCCAGTTGCGCAACGAAATCGACGGCCGCGCCTACGTCGAACACTACGTCCAGCATCTGACGCACGAAATGAAAAGCCCGCTGGCGGCCATACACGGTGCCGCCGAACTGCTCGCCGAGACCGACCTGCCCGAAGCCGAAAGAAATCGTTTCGTCGCCAATGTGCTGACACAAAGCGAACGCATGCAATCGCTGATCGACAAGCTGTTGCGTCTGGCCCAGATCGAACAGCAGCGCGAACTCGAAGCGCCGGCAACATTCAAGGTGCAGGAACTCTTTGCCGATCTTGAACAGGCGATGTCGGCCCATGCCGAGCGGCGCAATGTCAAGCTGACTTTTACGGCCGACCCGGTAGCTCAACTCAGTGGTGATCGCTTTCTGCTGAGCCTGGCGCTGACCAACCTGATCCAGAATGCACTCGACTTTTCACCGTCGGGTGGCACGGTAACGTGCATGGCAACTGGCGACGATAGGCAGATTCACTTTGCTGTGCACGACCAGGGGCCCGGTATTCCTGAATTTGCCGACCAGCGCATTTTCGAACGCTTTTTCTCGCTGCCGCGCCCTGACGGCACACCCAAAAGTACCGGCCTCGGCCTGCCGCTGGTCAATGAAATCGCCATGCTGCATGGCGGCGCTATCCGGCTGGAGAACGCCGTAGATGGCGGGGCGCTGGCGACACTGAGTATTCCGTTGCACGGGCATGGCCAGGCAACGTAGATTGGGCTGCGCCATACATGACTTTAAAACCCGGGAAAAGGCAGCTTGCCGGATTCGGCGCTACGCGACATTGAAAAAATTGTCGCGCTCGGTGTTCTGGACTACTCGGAATCCAGCGGCTCGCTACGCCAGAAAGCCGGCTTCATGGCTTGCGTAGGCGAAGGGTGTAGCAGTACGTCACCCCGAAAGAATGAATGATATTACGGCGAGCGAAAACCCCTTGCGCACCCCTCTGGACCTCACACACAGCCTGCGCAGGAATTCTTGGCCTCCGCTTGTGCCCCAGAGAACTGTCATATGCGACTGGATAGATGACGGCAAGTTTACAATCAGGCGGGTTTTCGACCTGGACCAGCACTTTTGCCAGGATTCGCATTAGCCGGGGACGGTGTATCGTCCCATTGAACACGTTTGACTTTGAAACTCTGGGCGAGTTGTTCTGCCATGTGCTCGAACTCCTGGCGCATGTCGGCTTGCTTGTATATCTCGAGCAGGATCAAACTTGGCCGTAGGGATTCCTTCGGGTTGTCCTGGATAAAGCTGCGGAGAACATCCAGAGCATCCTGCGTTCGCCCATAGGTAAGGAAGATGTCGGCGAGTTCGATCGCGTGCTCAATTTCCATTGCACTTTCTACGACACTGCTCGCCGCCGGCTTTTCTTCGTCACTGCTCGCCACCGACTTTTCTTCGTCACTGCTTGTCTTAGGTGCTTCAACGACACGGCGTGTCATCGGCGTTTCAACCTCTTTACGCCATTCAGTATGCGCAGGAGGAGCAGAAGACTTCGTCACTTTCGCCGGTAGTGGGTTCACACGTTGCTCAGCAACGGCCGCTGGACTGACTTGTGTACTGGCGGAAAGCAACGCCTGCCTGCCGCGTCTGGTTCGTTGGTAGAGGACAACACTCAGTCCGAGAGCAAAGAGACCAAGCAGGACAGCGAGACCAGTATTGACTGTCAGCAACTTTGCACTGCTGGGAACCGGCTTAACGGCGACCGGTGCCGGTGGCGCAGGTTGCGGCGGCTGGGCAGCCAGTTTTTCGCTGTTCGCCGTGTTGACAGGCACCTCGGGGGTGGAGGCTGCCACAATAGCCGGTTTTTCGGCCTGGAGATTTTGCAGCGTGATACGTGCAGCGTTCAGTTCCACCATCAATAGCCGTGATTCCATTTCAAGCAATGCCGTCTGAATGGCGGGTGAAGGCGTAGGGTATTCGGCACGAAGCTTGATCAACTCAGTTCGCATTGTGTTGATTTGGAGCTCAACATCGCTCAGCCGTTTGTTGAACTCGCCTGGTGTGGCGGGGGCTGCAGGCGGTTCAGGTGGCGGGTCAAACGGCATCAGTACCAGTCGGTCACGTGCGCCTGCACCGGATTCCGGCTTGCGCTTCAGGGCTGCCTGTTTAGCCGAATTTTCTTGCCTTGCAGCCGTAGGCTGGCGTTCTGTTGAGGGCGGATAGCGTAGTTCAACGCCTTCGGGCAAGGTCTCGTCGCCCGACTCCGAACTGAGCCATTCAGGGTTAAGCGCAACCATCTGGCGAATAAAACGCTGCTGCGCCAGCCGGCTGCGCGGAAACAGGCGGCGCGCCATGTCGCCGCTTGTTTCTCCGGCCTGTGCAGTGCGCCCCAGCTTGTTTCGTGTGACGTGCTGTTTTTCCCTGACGGGATACGCTGGCCTCACCCTGGCTGATTGCTCCTGAAAGTCGCCAGGTGAACGATCGGTGATCGGCAGGTCAGTGTTCCGCTCTGACGGGGGCGAAAGCAGTGCGGTGTAATGGCGCGTCAGTGACGGGTCGCAACTTGAATTGATGGCCAGTTGGATCACCGGATCGACAACCTGCCGGCTCGTGCTGATGACCAGGCGAGGCGGCGCGGACAACACCGCAATCTGTGCGTTCGTGAGCCAGGGGATGCCGTCCATGGCATCCGGCGAGTCCCTGGTCAGGCGGAAACAAGCGGCTGTTATTGAAGGCGAAGGATTCAGGATGGGGATTTCTGCTCGGAAACGTTCACCCAATGGACTGATGGATCTGATTTCACCCAGGCCGCTCGCTCCAGCGGGAATCGGCAACAGTGAGCAGGCGCTAAAAAGTACAAGCAGGGTGTATTTGTATGCGGACATCTCTATTTCTCCATTCCTTAACTTGCCTAGCGTACCGGCAATCGATGAAGACGGGTGTGAACAATTACCCATCTGTCCATATAAATTTACCGTACCGTATTCGCGGGCCTTATTTTAACAAGGGCTTAAGAATGCAATATGCGAAAGAGGAATCAACGGGGTCTCATATTAACTGTTCCTTGATGGATCATGCGCCGCAGTCCTGACTTTACTGGCTAATCGAGACACATAAGAACGATTCGTATCTGACCATGTGCACGCAAACGCTTCACCTTCCCTTCACCATCCCCCCACCTGGCCTGCATAAGCCACTCACATTCCCTCGCCATACTCTCTGCTGACCCATCCACCGAGGAGACGAGTGATGAAAAACCCCTTGTTGCAAAAATGTGTGCTGCTGGCGCTGATTGGCGCGTTGTTACTGATCCCGCTGTCGATGATCGAGCACACCATCGACGAGCGGACGGCACACCGGGCCGAGGCGATACGCGCCATTGCCGCAAGTTCGGCCGGCGAGCAGTCGATTACCGGGCCGGTATTGACGGTTCCTGTCGAGGAGGAATACGAGGACGAGCAGATCGTCGAGAGCAACGGTGAACGCCAGAAGAAGACAATACGACGGAAACGCTCACACACGCTCACCGTGCTGCCGCGCCAAGTCCATCTGGATGGCGGACTGAGCGTTGAAAAACGCGCCTATGGCCTGCACGAAACAGCCATCTTCGAATTGCAGGGAGCAATCACCGGCAGCTTTGAGACGCCGGGCGTGGCTGCATTGCCGGAACTCGGGAAGAACGCCCATTTGACCTGGGGAATTCCGACCCTCTCGCTGGGCATTGCCGATGCGCGGGGCATTACCGGCGAACCGAAGATCATGCTTGGCAGCAAATCATTGAGCTTGCACCGGGGAACCCGAGCCGCCGGCCTGAAAACGGGATTTCATGCCCTGGCCGATAGTCGGTCTGATGGAAAACCGGAAATCCTGCCTTTCCGTATTGACCTGCGTCTGGCCGGAACCGGCAGCCTCGGCTTTGTTCCCCTCGGTGAGATCTCCACCGCCGAATTGCGCGGCAACTGGCCGCATCCGAGTTTCGGCGGCGACTTCCTGCCGCGCAACCGCGAAATTGGCGCCACTGGTTTCACTGCCCGCTGGAGCACTACTGCGCTGGCATCGAATGCCGGCAACGCGCCGATCGATGCGAATGCCAGCGGCTTCCAGGTGCGCCTGATCGACCCGGTTGACATTTATCGGCAGGCGTTGCGGGCGGTCAAATACGGGGTGCTGTTCATCGTGCTCAGCTTTGCGTCTTTCTTCATGTTCGAGCATCTGAGGAGTCTTTCCATTCACCCGATCCAGTATCTTCTGGTCGGTCTGGCGCAGGCGGTTTTCTTCCTGCTGCTCACCAGCCTATCCGAACACATCTCTTTTTCGCTCGCCTATCTGATTGCCGCTGTGTCATCTATCGCGCTGATTGGCATTTACCTCGCGGCGATTCTGCATGGATGGCGGCGCGGGCTAGGCTTCGGTAGCGCGCTGGCGATACTCTATGCAGCGCTGTTCGGCATCCTGCGCTCCGAGCAGAACGCCTTGCTGCTTGGCTCTCTCCTGCTCTTTGTGGCGCTCGCCGGACTGATGCTCGGCACCCGTCGAATCGACTGGTATCGCCTTGGCAAACAAGCTGAAGCTGTGGCAGCGGAAAGTACCCGATGAAGTCCGCTACAAGGCGCATCGGTAAAGAGTTGATCGTCTGCCGCCGTGTCCGGGGTGGCCGGGCGTTACCGAGGATTTTGTGGGGTGTCGGCTTTATCGAGCTGCCACTTGCCTTGCTGCTGCGCAACCCGCTGCTGATGCAATGGCGCTCGCTGGCGACACCGCTGCTCTTTGGCGCGTCGATCATTGCCTTGTCGTTAATTTGCAAGGGCGTCGGAAACAGACGCTTTCGACATGCCAAGTGCGGAAGCATAAAAATGAGCACAACGAGCTTGTCATCGAATTTCCCTGACGCGCTCTGCGCTTCTGCGCACACCTTTATACACTGTGCGTTGAAAGCCTTTTACTCCATGGTTTTCAGGATGAAGCAGCGAGCGGCATTACTGGCACTCTGGCTCGCCGTGCTGCTGATTGCCGGGGCGCAGGAAGGAATTTTCCAGTGGCGCAAACATCAGGTGCTGTCATCGCCTGATGCCAAGGCGCAGCAGCTTGGCGCGCATATGATCGTCGGCTACAGCAATCCGCAGGCGATCAAAATACTCGTCGCAAAAGGACTGGTCGGCGGCATTTTCATCAGCGCGCATAATATAAAAAACCGCAGCGGCGAGGCGATCCACGCTGAAATTTCAGCGCTGCAGGGTCTGCGCAAGGCCGCCGGACTTCCTCCCTTGATCGTCAGCACCGATCAGGAAGGCGGCATCGTTTCGCGCCTGTCTCCTCCGCTATCCAGACTACCGCCGCTCGCCGAAGTGATAAGCGCAGCAAGGCCGGAAGAAATCGAAATGCTGGCCTTCGCTTACGGAGAAAAACAAGGCTGCGAGCTGGCAGCGCTCGGAGTGAACATCAATTTTGCGCCGCTCGCCGATCTGGCCTTGCCGAATGATCGGCACCGCCTCGACTTTCGCAGTATGATCGGGCAGCGGGCGATCGACGCTGACCCCGCTCGCGTCACTTCAGCGGTGATCGGCTATGCCCATGGTCTCGAAACGAGCGGTGTGCGCGCCACGCTGAAACACTTTCCCGGCCTTGGACGAGTCACAAGCGATACTCATGTCTTTCCGGCGACATTGGCCGCCAGCGCGAGCGATCTGGAAGCCAGTGACTGGCTCCCCTTCCGCGAAGGTTTGCGGGCAACGCAATCGCTGCTGATGGTCGGGCACGCGACGCTGAGCGCGCTTGACGCAAAGAGGCCAGCCTCACGCTCGGCGAAGGTAGTTCAGGAAATTGTTCGTCAACGCTGGGGGCACGACGGCGTTCTGGTAACGGATGACTTGACGATGGGCGCTGTGGTACGTCACGGGCTGTGCTCTGCGGGCGTTGAGGCAATCAATGCAGGAATTGACCTGCTGCTTGTTTCATATGATGCGGAGCAGTACTACGAAATTTTCCATTGCCTGTTGCAAGCGGCTCGGGAAGACAGACTCGAGCACAAAATTCTGGACGACAGCCAGCGCCGGATTGGCAAACTGCTCGGTACACTCGGTAGCGCACCCGCGATCACGCTGGCTGCCACGTACCCGGGAATGCCCAGAAAACAAGTTCCCTGGCCCGTATCGCCAGATTTTTTTGATTAATTTCTGCTCGACTGAATACGGGCTAGGGCCATTTGCTTATGACCGGCTTCAAGCCGCAACGAAATTTGCTATCGTTCGCCCCGGGGGAAACGTGGCCTGACCAGCCCGGCCACATGGACATGGCGCTTGAGCAGACTCGAATACTATGGCATCTTGCCCAACCTAACGGCGTTACCCTGGCTTGCACTTCGATTTCGAATCCAGGTAGTTGCAAGAGACTCAACTTATACGGAGAACAAGGATTTGAGAAACAAAATAGCCCCATTGCTATTCGGCCTTCTGGCTGGATTGCTTCCACTAGCCAGCCACGCCGCCAAACCGCCGCCTTTCAGCGCAGCGCCCGAGGTTCGCGTATTCATCCTCGACATGCACGAGCAGCATGGATTCGATGTCGCGCACCTGACACAGCAGTTCGCCAGCATCCATTCCAACGCCACCATACTGCGCGCCATCCGGCCGGCAGCCGTACCCGAACAGCAGCGCTCCTGGCAGCGTTACCGGGAACGCTTTGTCAATGATCGCCGCACCAGCAACGGTGTGCGCTTCTGGAACGACAACCGGGCCGAACTGGTACGGGCCGAGGCCATCTACGGCGTGCCGCCGGAAATCATAGTCGCCATCATCGGCGTCGAAACCGAATACGCTCGCAACATGGGCAGCTTCAGCGTGCTCGAAGCGCTGGCCACGCTCGCCTTCGACTATCCGCCGCGCGCCGCATTTTTCCGCAGCGAACTTGAACAATTCCTGCTTCTGGCGCGTGAAAATGGCGTCAGCCCGCTGTCGATCAAGGGCTCCTACGCCGGCGCCATGGGCATTCCCCAGTTCATGCCGAGCAGCCAGCGCCGTTTTGCCGTGGACTTCGACGGCGACGACCGGATCGACCTGCGCAATAGTACCAGTGACGCCATCGGCAGCGTCGCCCGTTATCTGCATCTGCACGGCTGGCAAGCCAGGGCCCCGGTAGCCGTGCCGGCCAGCGTGGAAGGCGACCCGACGGTGCTGATCGCCGCCGGCATCAAACCGGCAGTGCCCTTGCAGGAGTTGTCAACACAGGGAGTTATTGCGGCCCGCGACACTTTAGGACTGGGCGAACGCCCGGCGGCACTGATCGACCTCGTCACCCCCGGTCAGCCCACCGAATACTGGCTCGGATTCGACAACTTCTACGTGATCACGCGCTACAACCGCTCGAGCTTCTACGCCATGTCGGTATTTCAACTGGCCGAAGCGCTACGCCAAGCACAGGGGATAAGGACAGACTAGACGAGAGCCCGGTGCAGCGGGCAAGATGGGTGAGTGAAATACCCTCTGGCATCACTCTCTCCCAGCCTCTCCTTCTCAGGGGATATGCAGGCCAGTGCGCAGCGACTTGCTCGCCCTGAGAAGGGCTGGTGGTAAAAATCGGCTAGAAACACAGAGGAAAGTGCTTCAAACTGACGCCCTGGCAATATCTTTTGTCCCCTCCATCTTCAGCGATTAGAATGACGGCAAATCACTTCAACGACGAGCCATGAATACCATCAAAACCTCCACGCTAAACCCGATATCCCGGCTGATATTCAGCTCACGCTGGATGCAACTGCCTTTGTATCTGGGCCTGATTCTGGCCCAGGGCGTTTACGTCATCCTGTTCATCAAGGAATTGTTCCATTTGATCGAAGGCGCGACCAATCTCAGTGAGCAGCTCATCATGCTGGCCGTGCTGGGACTGATTGACGTGGTGATGATTTCCAATTTGCTGGTGATGGTGATCGTCGGTGGGTATGAAACCTTCGTCTCTCGCCTGAATTTGCAAGGACATCCGGATCTGCCGGAATGGCTGAGCCACGTCAATGCCTCGGTGCTGAAAGTAAAACTGGCCATGGCCATCATCGGCATCAGCTCGATTCATTTGCTGAAGACATTCATCGCGATCGGTTCACTCGGCTCTGCAAATTCCGCTTTTACCGAAGCCGGCGTCATGTGGCAAACGATTATCCATATGGTTTTCATCCTTTCGGCGATCGGTATCGCCTATACCGACAAGCTGATGTCGGAAGCATTGAGGGTTTCCGGAAAAGAGCATTGACGCCTTGATCAGGCAGGGATTTTATCTACGGGCTCAATGATTCAAACTGGCAGCGACCACGGCGCACCTTGCCGCAAGGTCGCCATGGCAACGAGTTCGGCGTGAGCGATTCGCGTTCACATACCCCTCCAGCCGCAGCGCTACCTGAACAGGGTGTCGATGCCAGGCTGCTGACCTGATTGGAATGGCGGTGGCCGGAGCGGCCTGGTCGGTCGGACCGACCTTGATGATCCAGGAGGCTGCCCGTATCGAGTCGGCACTTTGTTTCTTTGATCACGACATGCAGGTCGCGGTCACCACACGCGCCGCCCTCGAGGTCGATCTGCGCCGGGCGATCAAGGTATTCCTCGCTCATTTCCCTGAAGCGCCTGCCGCTCGTTCAACCCGACCGATGCTCCAGTCTGCCCCTGTGCATGCTCATGACCTACAAGCCAGACAGGACGGCCATCCTGGATGCGAAAGCCGCTGGAGTTACAAACCCAATCCCCGTTTCACGCCGTGACCTTCGCCTCTTCCAGCTTCAACAACTTGTACTCGATTGAATCAACCAGGGCAATCCAGCTCGCCTCGATGATGTCGGTGGATACGCCGACGGTCGTCCACACCGAGTCGCCGTCGGTCGATTGAATCAACACGCGCACCTTGGCGGCGGTGGCATCGCGGCCGTTGATGACACGCACCTTGTAGTCCGTCAGATGGACGTTGGAGAGCTCCGGATAGAACTTGTCGAGCACCTTGCGCAGGGCGCGGTCAAGGGCATGCACCGGACCGTCGCCTTCAGCCGCCGTGATTTCGTCGGTGCCGTCGACTTTCACCTTGATGATGGCTGAAGAACTGTATTCACCGCTGGTCGGCTGCTCGCCGATGATCTTGAAATGCTCAAGCTCGAAGAACGGGCGGTACTTGCCGAGTTGCTTGCGAATGACCAGTTCGAAAGTGCTTTCCGCGCCTTCGAACTGATAGCCTTCGTGCTCCATCTCCTTCAGGCGCCTGATGATGCTGTCGGTCACCGCATCGTCCTTGGTGATGCCGGGATCGACCTCCCAGATTTTTTCCAGAATCATGCGTCGACCGGAAACTTCGCTCATCAGGAAGCGGCGCTGGCCGCCGACCAGATCCGGGTTGATATGCTCGAATGAATGCGCCGCCTTGTTCACGCCGTCGATGTGCATGCCACCCTTGTGGGCGAACGCGCAATTGCCGACGTAGGGGTCGCGCTCATTCAGTGCCACGTTAGAAATGGCCGCAATATGGCGGGCAACTCGGGTAATGTTTTTGTACTGGTCAGCCGGCAGGCATTCAAAGCCACGCTTGACGCCCAGGTTGGCGATGATGGTGGACAGGTTGGCGTTACCGCAGCGCTCGCCAAACCCGATATAGGTTCCCTGAACATGGCGTGCTCCGTTCTCGACGGCCATCACGCTGTTGGCTACCGCCATGCCGCAATCGTTGTGCGCATGAATGCCGATCGGCACGCTGAAGTTCGCGACCATCTTCCTGACGATTTCTGCCACTTCGGACGGAAAAGTGCCGCCGTTGGTATCGCACAGGACCAGCGCATCGGCACCTCCGTCGGCGGCAGCCTGGAGCGACTTTACTGCGTAGTCCGGGTTGTTTTTGTAGCCATCGAAGAAATGCTCGGCGTCGTACACCAGTTCTTTGCCTCTGGCCTTGAAGAAGGCCACGGTGTCGCGGATCATGGCCAGGTTTTCTTCAAGGCTGGTGCGGATGATTTCAGTCACATGAAAATCCCAGCTCTTGCCGAAGATGACAATGACCGGTGTATCGGCGAGCAGCAGGGACTGAACGTTGTCGTCGTTCTCGACCTTGATGTCGCGCCGGCGCGTGCTGCCGAAAGCGGCAAGCCTGGCGTGTTTTAGGACGATGTGACTGGCCCGGGCAAAGAACTCGAGGTCCTTCGGATTCGAGCCGGGGTTTCCGGCTTCGACGTAGTCCACGCCGTGCTCGTCAAGAATCTCCAGGATCTTCAACTTGTCTTCTACGGAAAACGAAATCCCCTCGGCCTGCGCCCCGTCACGTAACGACGAATCGAATAGTGCTACTTTATTGCCCATTGCAAACTTCCTTAATGTATGTCCCGATTTCTGCATTTTGCTACCTCCAGGCTCTCCCGCAGGAGAGAGGGCATTGGAGAGTCGCACGCGACATGCACGCCCTCACCCCCGATCCCTCTCGCGCAGCAGAGGAGAGATTCAAGTGTCGCTCGCGCGACACGCTATCTAAAGCAGGTTGTCGCGCGTCACGCCTCCGCGCTTGATGACACGGCGAAGTTGATCGAGCGCTTCGATCTGGATCTGGCGAACGCGTTCGCGCGTCAGGTTGAGATCGACGGCGACCTCCTCGAGCGTACTGATTTCACCGCCGCCGAGGCCGTAACGACGCTCAAGCACCCGGCGCTGCTTCTCGGGCAACTGCTCGACCCAGTGGCTGACCAGGTGGTCGACTTCACTCGATTGCAGCAGGCTTTCCGGGTCCAGTGCGTTTTCATCGGCAATGGCATCGGCCACCGAGTGACTGGGGTCGATTTCCAGCGGCGCATCGAGCGAGGCAATATGCTCGTTAAGGGCCAGTACCCGGCGCACGTCGGCCACCGGGCGGTCGATCAGGTGGGCAATCTGTTCCAGGCGGATCTCTCTCCCGTTGGCCAGTTCCAGATGCCGGAAGGCGCGCAACACAAGATTTATCTCCTTGACCACATGCACCGGTAGACGGATGGTACGCGACTGGTTCATGATCGCGCGCTCGATGCTCTGGCGAATCCACCAGGTCGCATAAGTCGAAAAACGGAATCCGCGCTCGGGATCGAACTTTTCGATCGCATGAATGAGGCCGAGATTTCCTTCTTCGATCAGGTCCAGCAGGGGAATGCCGCGATTGAGGTAGTGCTTGGCAATGTTCACCACCAGGCGCAGGTTGTGTTCGATCATCTTCTGCCGTGCGGCAAACTCGCCGGACTGGGCGCGACACGCCCAGTCATACTCTTCCTGCGGCGTGAACAAGGGCTTGGCACCGATCTCGTTGAGGTAGTGCTGGGTCACGTCGTTGAGCAGTTCGACTTCCGGCGTCGCAGCAAGCGCCTCGTCTTCACTTTCCGCCAGGAACGCCTCGTCGGACTCCACTTCCTGCGGCATCCCGTCTTCGCTCAAAACGGATTCGGCATCGGGGTCATCGCTCATGGTCAGCGCGGCGGCAGGAATTTGAGTGGATCGACGGGCTTGCCCTGGCGCCGGACTTCGAAGTGCAGTTTGACCTGGTCGGCATCGGTATTGCCCATTTCGGCAATCTTCTGACCCTTGCTCACGCTCTGCCCTTCCTTGACCAGAATGCTCTGGTTGTGCGCGTAGGCCGACAGGAAGGTGCTGTTGTGCTTGATGATCACGAGTTTGCCGTAACCGCGCAAACCCGTTCCGCTATAGACAACCTTGCCATCACCCGCAGCGATCACCGGATCACCCATCTTGCCGGCAATATCGACACCCTTGCTGCCGCCTTCATTGAAGGTCGCGACCGTCTTGCCGTTGGCCGGCCAGATCCAGCCGATCTCGTCGCCACTAACGGCCGCTTCGGTAGGCCTGGCCTCGGGTTTGGCTTCGGGTTTGGCCTCCGGACCGGATTCAGCCCTGACCACGGGGGCCATCGGCTCGGAAGGTTTTGCTTGCCCCTGGCTTTGCGCCAACGCCAGCGCCTGGTCAGAGTAAGGCTCCTTGCCGGCCTTGGGCTCCCGCTTGAGCATCTCGGTATTGGTGCCAGGAGGCCGCTTTTCCGGCAACGGCTCTGCCGTTATCGGCCTCGTTTGCACCACATCGGACACTATCGGCGCTGTCGTCGCAACCGACGAGGTAGCCGCAGACGACGATGTTGACGCAGCCGGTGGCCTGACCTTGAGAACCTTTCCGACCGTTATGCGGTTAGGGTTGTCGATTCCGTTCAGTGCAATCAGTTCGCGAAAATCCATGCCGTGTTCGCGCGCAATGCTGTACAGGGTATCGCCCGGCTTGACGGTATAGCTGTCCCTGGCAGCAGCCGACGGCTGGCCGCCCACGGGTGCCGGCGACTTGCTGGCACAGCCGGACAGAACAAGCAGGATGGCCAGAACAATACCTGGAACCAGCCTGGTGAACGCACAATTATTCTTCATTCAAGTCCTGAGAGTAACGGAACAAAACGAACACTATCCAGACGGGTCTCAACGTAGCCTTCGGCGCGACGTTCAACCATAAGAAGGAACTGCTCCCCCGTCCCCAACGGCAACAGCATTCTGCCACCAAGCGCGAGTTGCTGCAAAAGCGCGTGCGGAACCCGGCTGGCCGCTGCGGCAAGGATGATGGTATCGAAAGGCGCCGCTTCGGGCAGGCCAAGCTGTCCATCAGCATGTTTCAGGCGCACCTTGAACTGCTGGATCGCCCGCAAATTGAGCTTGGCCCTGGCCAGTAGCGGTTCGATCCGCTCGATCGCATATACCTCGTCCGTAAGTTGCGCCAGAACCGCTGCCTGATAGCCGGAACCCGCACCGATTTCCAGCGTCTTGCCGAGTTTTCGCCCGTCACGCAGCAGTTCGATCATTCTGGCCACGATATACGGCTGTGAAATCGTTTGCGAATAGCCGAGCGGCAGCGCCGAATCTTCATAGGCGCGCGAAGCCAGGGCTTCCTCGACAAAAACGTGGCGCGGCACGGCGGCGATGGCCGCCAGCACCCGCTCGTCACGAATCCCTTCTTCGCGCAGGCGATCAATCATACGCGTTCGCGTGCGCTGCGAGGTCATGCCGATACCCGAAACGACTCGACTCATTGCGCCAGCCAGTTGCGAATCAGGGGAAGCTGGGCGTTGTGCGTGAGATCGATCTGCAAGGGCGTAATCGATACCTGATGCTTGTTCACCGCGAAAAAATCGGTGCCTTCGCCGGCATCCTGCGCCTCACCCGCCGCCCCGACCCAATAGACGGTCTCGTTGCGCGGTGTCTGCGTACGCACCACGGCCTCGGCCTTGTGCCGTTTGCCCAGCCGCGTAACGACCATGCCGCGCAGCAGTTCGTAAGGCACATCCGGCACATTGACGTTGAGCAGCAGAGGCTCGCTCACCGCCTGGCGCTGGATCAACTGCACCAGTTCCAGCGCTACCCGTGCCGCCGTCCCGAAATGCTTGCCGCTCTTGCTGCAGAGAGAAACAGCCAACGAGGGAACGCCGAGCAGAAAACCCTCGGTAGCCGCCGCGACGGTACCCGAATAGATCGTGTCATCGCCCATGTTGGCACCGTGATTGATGCCTGAAACCACCATGTCCGGCAGTTCGTCGAGCATGCCGGTCACCGCCAGATGCACACAATCGGTAGGGGTTCCATTCACATGGTAGTAGCCGTTGGCCGCGCGTTTCAAGGACAGCGGGCGATCCAGCGTGAGCGAATTGCTGGCGCCGCTGCAGTCTCGCTCGGGGGCTACAACGGTGATCTCGGCCACCTGCGCAAGCGCTCGTGCCAGACATTCAATCCCTGGCGAAAAGTAGCCATCGTCGTTGCTGAGCAAAATTCGCATATCAACCCATAAAATGCAGGAAAGGGTAAACAAAAAACCGGCTAGCTGCCGGCTTCTGGAAATTGGTCGGAACCCTGGATTTGTCTGACAAGCCCTTGCGTTGGCCGCCTGAAAACACGGGCGCCGCCAAGTCAGCCCAAATTATACGGGTATTCCGAATCCAGTGCGAAAGCTAAGCAAGCACAGCGCAAACGAAGGTCTGTGGCAGGGCAGAACCTCACAGCCAGGCGAAGAGGTTGAACCGGCGTTGAAAAATGCTGTCGATAGGTGCAGAACTTATAATGGTGGCTGGCAAAGGCTTGAATAGCGGTTCAGCCGGATTATCGGATTTATTCCAGCCACTCGTTTTCAACGATTTCCGGAGAACCTCATGAAGAGCGACAAAAAGATCATCGGCATCCTGAACGACCTGCTGACGGGCGAATTGACCGCCGTCGACCAGTACCTGATCCACGGCGAAATGTACTCGGACATGGGCTTCAAGCGACTGGCTGAAAAGGCCTTGCATGAATCTGCTCACGAGCACCAGCACGCCCTGGCGATCATACAGCGTATTCTTTTCCTGGAAGGAACGCCCAATGTGGCCAAACGCAATGCGATGACGGTCGGCAAAACCGTTCCCGAGATGCTGCAGGCTGACCTCGACTATGAATACCATACTGTCGTCGTGTTGAAGCAAGCGATGGCCGCCTGCGAAACCGCCCAGGATTACGTCACCCGCGACATGCTGGCGATTCAACTCGAAGACACCGAGATGGACCACGCCTACTACCTCGAAAAGCAGATTCGCCTGATCGAACTGGTCGGCCTGCAGAACTATCAACAGAGCCAGATCGAATCTGGCAACCCGGCATAAAGAGGCGCAGCGATGAAAGGCGACAAAACAATAATCGGCACACTGAACAAGGTGCTGAAAAACGAACTGACTTCGATCAACCAGTACTTCCTGCATGCCCGCCTGTTCCGCCATTGGGGACTGGAGAAGCTCAACGACTACCAGTATAAACAGTCGATCCGCGTCATGAAGGAAGCCGACAAACTGATTGACCGGATTCTCTTCCTCGAAGGCCTGCCCAACCTGCAGAGCCTCGGCAAGCTGCTGATTGGCGAAAACGTCGTCGAGTGCCTGCAGTGCGACCTCAAGTACGAGCGCGAGATCCAGCGCCCCTTGCTGATCGAGAGCATTGCACTGTCCGAACAACTCCAGGACTACGTCAGCCGCGACCTGTTCGAAGATCTGCTGGAAGACTGCGAAGAATCAATCGATTGGCTGGAGACCCAGCACAGCCTGATCGAGAACGTCACCCTGCAAAACTATCTGCAGGCCCACATGGAGCCGGCCGGCGATTGAACAATTTGCAGGCCGCCCCGCTATCGTCTGTCCTTACTGCGATTTTTCTGGAGAAGTTTCGTGTACGTATGCGTCTGCAAGGCCATCACTGACCACCAGATTCGTGAAGCGGCCCAGAATGGCGCACTAACACTGGATGACTTGCGGCGCGACCTGGGCATCGCCAGCGAATGCGGCAATTGCGCAGCGTATGCCAGACAGCTACTGGAAGAAACCATTGAAAACCAGTGTAAAGCGGCATGGGATAGCGACTGATCCCGGCTTTCAGTAACCGGAATTTTGTTTTCGCCTGTGCAAAGCACAATGTTGGCGGGTTACTTATTGGGCTGTCGCAGTTCGGCCATCAAGAGAAAGTAAGCCAAAAACCGCGCATGAGTTGGCACAATTGTCCAGCCCCAACGGTCGCGTCTGGCAGGCGACCGAACCCTCGACTGATGCCGCTAACCGATTGAAGACATTGAAAACAAAACTGCCAAAGCTCAATCTTGATCTGGATTGAACACCTTCCCCGCCTAGATACACAGCAATTTCGGCGGTGTCGCCGAATGCCTTGCGCCATGCGGCTTTCCGCCGGGTGAGTTACTTGGAGGTGTCAAAGTCGGGTTCGGCAGTTCTCCGGTTTATCATGGTCATTGCAACACGCGATGCGATCTCCGCTCGCGCGGCGGAGGTATTCGGGTGGCGGTGAAGGCCGCAAAATGAATCGAAACCGTCTGCCGGGCTGGCTTCAACCTGGTTTCTGGTCAGGGTGCAGTCACCTACATCTTGCAGTTGGCTGGCGAACCGCGGTGGCTGCCACGGCCGCAGCGTCCACCGACGATGTCTGGCCGCGCCACTGGCCCACGCTTTGCCGCGCGGCTTGCCGAGCTAGGGAGCGCTGGCACGGCATCGTCGTAAAGCCAGGCGTGTAGCAGCGGGCGCACCGAGCCATCGCCGCTGAAGTGGACGGCGGTGCGGATGAAATCCTCCGAGGTGATGTTGCCGCCGCGATTGTCCTGGACGAAATGGCGCAGAATGTTGAAGAAGCTACTGTCGCCGACTTTGAGGCGCAGCGCATAGAGTGTAGCTGCACCGCGGTAATAGGTGCGATCCGAGAACATTTGGTCGGGTGCATCCACCACGGCTGGTCCAACCTGCTGGTCAGCGACAAAATCGTAGATTGCCAGCATGTCATCTTCGAAAGCCGCCCGGTTGTGACGGTTTTTCCAGAGCACTTCGAAATAGGTGGCCGATCCTTCGGCGATCCACAGATCTTCCCATTTCGCTACTGAAATCGAATTGCCGATCCATTGGTGGGCTAGCTCATGCGCTACCAGTACCTCGTCGGGGGGATTCGTACCCGCCGGAAAGGTCGACATCGCCTGGGTCTCCAGCGCGTAATAGAGGAGCGGATCTTCGACGATGACCGAGCCGTAGCTGGCAAACGGATAGCGGCCAATCAGAGTTTCGAAATAAGCGATCATCGGGCCTGCCTTTGCATAGACATCGATGTGCGACTGCGGCACGCCTGCGGGTGCATAAACGCGGATGGGCGTTCTGTCAGGAGCGTGGGTGAGATCGAGTTCGAACTTGTTGACATGAACGGTCGCCAACCACGATGTCATCGGCTCCAGCATGGTCCATTCGAACCGCCGCTTCGATCCCAGCGGCTTTGAGCCAACGAAGAAGCCGTTGGCCACGCCAGTGTAGCCGGCAGGCACGGTGATGCCAAAAGTGTAGCTCGCCTTATCGGTTGGCTCATCATTTACCGGGAAGAAGCTCGAGGCACCGACCGGCTCGCTGACCGCATAGGTGGCGTCCTGATATTTGAACCAGCCGAGGAATAGTTCATCACTAGACGCTGTAGGGTCGATAAGCGGATCGGGCACGCCGCCATAGTTGATGCCGAGCCAGAAGATACTGCCCGCGGGAATTGGCCCGTCCGGCGTGATAGTGAGTTTGTCGTCGGCCTGGCTGAAGCCAGCAGCAATACCGTTGATCTTCACATTTGAAACGGCGAGGGCATGGAGATCGAGTTTGAAACTGCTCAACCGCTTTTGCGCCCGGATCATGATCGCCGTTTTGCCGTCCAATTGTCCCGAAACCGGGTCTACATCAAGGTCGATGTTATAGTGAATGACGTCGATTCCGTTGTTCCCGAAGGTGGGGAAGAACGGATCAATGGCCAGCGCCGGGCCAGTACCGCATGCCAACGCAAGCGCCAACCAACAGCCAATAAGCGGCCGAAACGAAATCGAGCGGGACCAGATCATCAGGACTGACATTTTCATCTTAAACTCCTCACTGCGGCGAAGGGTAGGAAAACCAACTGGCATCAGACGATTATGGCTGAGCAGGGTGCCCCAGTCAATCGCCGGTTCCGGACCGTAATGCGTCACGATTCGCAGAAGATTGCTCCGAATGGCGCCTCAAGTACGATCCTCGCCCTGACGAGCGGCGCCTCATCCTTTCTCCTGCCCGCATCTACCGGGCGATTCGCTGATCGAACTCAATGTCCGGTGCGGGCTGGGCGCAAACGCCCCATTGCGGATCGTTGCCCTCCTGTTCTGCTGCCGTAGGCATCTCCCGCAGCGGCGGTCGACGATCCGGACTATTGATCTCCAGTAGCAGTGATCAAATGGCCGCAGAGGAGCGGCCCCTCAAAAGGCTGCCGTCAGCGAACTACGTAACACGAAACTCATTCCGAAGTCATTGACTTCGACTGACCGGAATCACTGTGAAGCTGTCTCTGAAGCAAGAATCCTGACTGGATCTTTTGGGATGGACTGAGACAGTCAACAAAACTCAAGCACATCATGAATCCCCGCTGAATGCTGCAACGCGCCATGGCTTCTGCATATCAACCGGCTAGTTTCATTGCCTCCGCCGCTCAGCCCCTTTCGAACTGCGCAATCGATTCCACGTGTGAAGTATTGGGAAACATGTTGACCACCCCAGCACCTTTCAGTCGATATCCCTTCTGCGTAACCAGAATCGCTGCATCGCGCGCCAGTGTTGCCGGACTGCACGACACATAGACAATGCGTCGCGGCCCGTCCTCGCCAATCGAATTGATGAGTTCCACCGCGCCTTCGCGCGGCGGGTCGATCAGCATCTTGTCGAGATGTCCAAGCGCGGCCAGCGTTTCCGGCGTCGCTGCAAAGAGATTGGCGACGCTATACTCGACCTGCCCAGCCAGTCCATTGGCGGCGGCATTCTCGGCGGCCCGACGGACCAGATCGGCACTGCCCTCGATACCCAGCACGCGGGCGCCGGAGCGGGCAATCGGCAGGGTGAAGTTGCCCAGCCCGCAAAACATGTCGGCCACCCGCTCGCCCGACTGCGGGTCAAGCAGCGTCAGCGCTCGACGCACCAGAACACGGTTGATGGCGTGATTGACCTGGGTGAATTCGGTGGGCGAAAAGAAATGCTCGATGTCGTAATCCGGCAAACGGTAGGAAAGCTTCGGTCCGTCGATCGGGTAAAAGCGGTAGGCGGTAGCGGGCCCCTTGGGTTGCAGGTAGAACACCACGCTGTACCGATCGGCAAAAGCGCGCAGCAAGTCCTCATCGGCGCTACTGAGCGGTTCGAGAATGCGCAAAACCAGCGCCGTGACGTATTCGCCGACAGCCACTTCGATCTGCGGCATGGCCTTGCAGATCGACAAAGCCGAGACCAGTTCACGCAAGGGCAGCAGCAGCGCCGAGACCTGCGGCGTCAGGATCTCGCACCGGCGCATGTCGGCGACATAACTGCTCTTGCGCTCATGGAAGCCGATCAGCACGCCGCCTTTCTTGGGCACCATGCGGGCCGAAAGACGCGCGCGCTGGCGATAACCCCACGGCGCACCATAAATCGGCGAATAAAGCTGCCCTGCCTTGATCCGGCCGAGATGCCAGAGGTTGGATTCAAGCACCCGCTGCTTGGCGGCAACCTGCGCGTCCGGGTCCAGATGCTGCATGCTGCACCCGCCGCAGACGCCGAAATGCGGGCACTTGGGCGTCACCCGATCAGGCGAGGCCTTGAGGATACGCAGCGTGTGGGCCACCTCAAAGCTCGGTTTCCGGCGAAAAATGGTGTACTCGATATGCTCGCCAGGCAAGGCGCCCTCGACAAAAATGGTCTTGCCCTCAAGCCGCGTGATTCCGCGCGCTTCGTGATCCAGCGATTCAATGATTCCGCTCGGCATGCCACTTCCCTGAGAAAAAACACGACATTTTAACGGTCTATCACGCTTCGGCGAAATTACTATCCACTATCGCCCTGCGCATAGCGAGCGACCAGCATTTGCCGCTTGCCGGCGAAACCGGGGCGTTTCTCGACATCGAACTGGGCTGCGGCCAGTGACTGGCGCACACTCGCAGCAACCGACCAGGTGGCTAGCGTTGCACCACTCACGGCAACACGCGCCAGCGAACGGCACAGCGCCGGCGACCACAACTCGGGATTCCTGGCGGGCGAAAAGCCATCGAGATAGAAGGCATCGACCGCCGTAGCCAGCCTGGGCAGGGTGTCGACGGCATCGCCGAAGACGAGCGTGAGGACTACCCGGGCACTATCAAATTCAAGTCGATACACACCCGGCTGCAGCACAGGCCAGTGCTGACGGAGTTGTTCGGCGAGCAGTGCAAATTCAGGCCAGGCAGCCTGGGCAAGTGCCAGATCGGTGGCCTGGAACGGATGCTTTTCAAACGAAATGAAGTGCAGTTCCTGACAACGTTGCGGGTCGTCGCGCCACGCCAGCCAGGTGGCCAGAAAGTTGAGCCCGAGGCCGAAGCCGGTCTCCAGGATGACGAAGCGTTCCCGGCCCTGCCAGCGCGCCGGAAGACCGTTGCCGGCAAGAAAGACGTGACGCGCCTGGGCATGCCCACCGGCCGCCGAGTGGTAGATGTCGCCGTAGATTTCCGAAACCGGCGTACCGTCGGTGGCATGGGTCAGACAGGCCGGTTCAAGTGGCATGGCACAAGGTTTTCCCGGGCTCAGCCGATATGGATTGCGCTCGTTGTGCATGCCCTTTGTTTCATCCCGCACCCATTGCCAGCGCTACCCGATAGGTGATGAACGAGGCGGCATAGGCCAGTGCAAACAGATAGCCGGCCATGATCAGGGGCATCGTCCAGCCGCCGGTCTCGCGCTTGACTGTCGCCAGAGTGGACAGACACTGCGGGGCAAACACATACCAGGCAAGCAGCGACAGCGCGGTGGCCAGGCTCCAGCTCTGCGCGATCAGTGGTGCCAGCGCTTGTGCCGTATCTTCACCCGTTGCCGAGAGGGCATAGACGGTGCCGAGTGCGCTGACCGCCACTTCTCGTGCCGCCAGCCCCGGCACCAGCGCGATGCTGATCTGCCAGTTGAAGCCAATCGGTGCAAAGATCACCGCCAGCGCATGCCCCAGCATCCCCGCCAGGCTGTACTCGATCGCCGCTCCGCTGGCTCCGTCCGGCGGCGACGGAAAGCTCGCCAGGAACCACAGCAGGATGGTCAGCACCAGGATGATACCGCCGACCCGCTTCATGAAGATAATCACTCGCTGCCAGATACCGATCGCGATGTTGCGTACCGTCGGCAAGTGATAACTGGGCATTTCCATCATCAGCGGGCGTACTTGCCGGCCAGCCTCGGTAAAGCGCTTGAGCACCCAGGCCACGGCCAGCGCACCGAGCACGCCGGCAAAGTACAACGCCAGCAACACCAGCCCCTGCAACTCGAGCATGCCCCACACCACTCGCTGCGGGATGAAGGCGCCGATCAGCAGCGCATAAACGGGTAGCCGGGCCGAACAGGTCATCAGCGGAGCGATCATGATCGTCACCAGACGGTCGCGCGTATTGGCGATGGTGCGTGCGGCCATGATGCCCGGGATGGCGCAGGCGAAACTTGACAGCATCGGTATGAACGAACGTCCGCTCAGACCGACACTACCCATCACCCGGTCAAGCAGAAATGCCGCACGCGGCAGGTAACCCGATTCTTCAAGGACAAGAATGAAGAAGTAGAGAATGACGATCTGTGGCAGGAATACCAGCACCCCGCCGGCTCCGGCAATCACGCCATCGACGATCAGGCTCCTGAACCACATCTCCGGCAATACGGCACTGACGGCCTCGCCGAGGCTGGCGGTTGCCGTCTTGATCAGCGTCATCGGAACCTCAGCCCAGGAAAACACCGCCTGGAAGACCAGGAACAGCACCACTGCCAGCAGCAGCGGTCCGAACACCGGATGCAGCACGACGCTGTCGATACGATCGCTCGGCGTGTGCGGAACCACCGCATCCAGCCCGAGGCGCTGGAGGATGTGACGCACGACAAGGTGGTCAGGCTCGTCGCCACTGGGATCGCTCGGCGTGCTCGTGCTCGCCAGGCCGGGTACTGGCGTTGTCAGCGCCATGGAACGCCACATCGCCGGGTCATCGAACAAGGCCAGCAGGGGCTCGGCTCCCGAACTCTGAATGGCGACGGTACTGACGACCGGCAGGCCAAGTTCAGCCGCCAGCGCCTCGGGGACGACCCTGATGCCGCGCTTCTCGGCCAGATCCGCCATGTTGAGCGCCACCACACAGGGCAGTCCCAACCGTTTGACGGCCAGCGCCAGACGCAGATTGCGCCGCAGGTTGGTGGCGTCGACGACGCACACCACCAGATCCGGTCGCTTTTCGCCGGCCGCACGGCCAAACAGCACATCGCAGGTCACGTGCTCATCCGGTGAGCGCGGGTAGAGGCTGTAAGCACCCGGCAGGTCGAGCACGCGCAAGGTTTTGCCGGCCGGTGTCGTCAGCCGACCCTCCTTGCGTTCGACCGTCACGCCGGCGTAGTTGGCGACCTTCTGCCGGCTGCCGGTAAGCAGGTTGAACAGCGCGGTTTTGCCGCAATTCGGATTACCGACCAGGGCCAGCAGCGGACCGCTCGGGTGCAGGTGAATTACTGCCTGATTCATGATTTGCCCTCCTCAAGACAGGGATGAGTGGCTGTCGCCACGCGCACACAGGCGGCTTCAGCCCGGCGCAAGGCAAAGGTCGATTGGCCGATGCGAACGACCAGCGGATCGCCACCGGGCAGGCCACGCGCCATCAACATTACGTGTTCGCCAACGATGAAGCCGATTTCTTCCAGCCAGCGCGCCCATTCGGGAGCGGCGTGCGGCGCCCGGACGTGCTCGACGACAAGCGCCTGGCCGATTTCTGCATGATCGAGGGTTGATCCCGATTTAAAGTCAATTTTGTTTTTCATAGAACCCCCGGTTATCTGAAACGCCAGGTCAACCCGGCGGTGACGGCATTGCTCGTGGTACGGGGGTGCTCGTTATTCTGGGTTCTGATCAGACCCAGCGCAATATCGATGTCCTTGTCCGGCGAATAAATGGTGCCGACCTCAACGAAATCAGTGCGAACCCGATTCTCGCTGGAGCGTGCATAGCGGGTTCCGACGTCCAGCGCCAGCCTCCATTCCTCGCTGACATTCCAGACCGGCGCTAGCGATAGACGAGCAACTGTCTGATCGGGATTGGTCAGCGTGTCGCTAAAGCAGAAGCGGCTGACACCGGCATTGGCATGAATGGCGCCAAATGAAAACTCCTGAGTAAGAATCAGCGTCAGGGCACCTGAAGTCTTGGCGGTACCAATCCCCGCATCCTCAAGCGAACGGCTCACCGGCAGAAAAACCTCCGGCTTGAAAGCAAAACTGGTCTTGCTGTCTTCATTCTCATAAAAGCGCCACTTGGCCCCCAGCACCGGGTTGGCTGTGCCGTTGGCATCACCGCCAACCGTATTGGATCGAACCCGGACATGGCCTATAGCAGCATACACGTCGATCGTTTCGCTTAGCCCGCGGGTATAGACCACGGGGAAAACCTGTGTCCGCTGGGTGTTATCGGCAGTCGTTGCGCGATCCTCATTGAAAGAGAGTTCGATCTGATTTCCGCCGTCGCCCTGCGTAGCCGTGTCGTCGGTGATCAGCGGCTGGAGGGCGAAAGCCGGGAGCGAGAATCCGGCAAGCAATAGCAGAACGGTTCGGGTTGTGAAGCACGTGCTCGATTTCATGAAAGCTTTGGGCATTGGGAAGAACATCGTTTAAAGAGGGCTTAGTTGAGAACAGTTATCATCCTACATGATAATTATTCTCATTTGTATATTTTATTTAATAAAACCGCAAGAGGCTCTCATCCAGCTCGGTACGATTTACTGCCACCAAAATACATTACTCTTGAACAACACACGCAAGTGTCGTACCAGTGCGCCAGTGAAGACGGGTATACTTGGAGGCCTTGGCGTTTCACTACTGCCCACACGAAAAAATAGCAATAATGACCCTCCGCAACCTGCCGCCTTCAGTAGCCAGTCAAACCCTTTCAGGCACTTCGCTGATTCCCCTGCCACCGCCGTGGCAGACCCACGTCGATTCACAACTCGCCGGGGGTGAGAAAGTTCTGGCCTGGCTGGAGATTGACCTTGATTCCCAACTGCGTTTTTCCCCCGGCCTGGTGGTTCTGACCAATCAGCGCCTGCTCGCCACTACGGCGAACGATCGAAGCTGGCAGACGCATTCGTTCCGCCCCGGATTGACGCTGACGCGCCGCGACCATTCGGGCGTCGGCAGTCTCGAGCTCTTTGCAGCGGACGCGCGACTGGCCCTCTGGCGCTATACGCTGGGCGGCGACATCGCCGCCGGTCGACTGATCGAGCACTTTACGCGACAACTCGCCTTCCACCTCACGGGAGAGGTTCCGCCAGCGCCGACACAGGCCCTGTGCCCGAAATGCGAAACGCCGCTGCTCGCCGGCCAGGAAGAGTGCCCGCTGTGCAGCAAGGAAATCCACACGCCGCCCTCGACATGGACGCTGTTCCGCCTGTGGCGCTTCGCCTACCCCTACCGCTGGCGTCTGCTTGCCGGCTTCCTGCTGTCATTGGGATCAACCGCGGCAACCCTGGTCCCGCCGTATCTGACGATGCCGATGATGGACAAGGTGCTGATCCCGTTCCAGAACGGCCAGCCGATCAACAGCGGCCTGGTGATGCTCTACCTCTCCGGCCTGTTCGGTGCGGCGCTGCTGGCCTGGGTGCTCGGCTGGGCGCGCTCCTACATACTGGCGCTGGTCTCCGAACGCATCGGTGCCGACCTGCGCACGACGACCTACGAGCACCTGCTGAAACTTTCACAGGAATACTTCGGCGGCAAGCGAACGGGCGATCTGATGGCGCGCATCGGCTCGGAAACCGACCGCATCAATATTTTCATCTCGCTGCACTTTCTCGATTTCGTCACCGACGTGCTGATGATCGTCATGACCAGCGTCATCCTGGTCTCGATCAACCCCTGGTTGGCGCTGGTGACCCTGCTCCCGCTGCCGATCATCGCTTTGCTGATTCACAAGGTGCGCGAAAAACTGCGTACCGGCTTCGAGCGTGTCGACCGCATCTGGGCTGAAGTTACCAATGTACTGGCTGACACCATCCCCGGCATTCGCGTGGTTAAGGCCTTCGCCCAGGAACAGCGCGAAGCGGCGCGCTTCCGGTCCGCCAACCTGCACAATCTCGAAGTCAACGACAAGGTCAACAGGGTCTGGTCGCTGTTCTCGCCGACCGTCACCCTGCTGACCGAAATCGGACTGCTGGTCGTCTGGGCCTTCGGCATCTGGCAGATATCCAAAGAGGTCATCACGGTCGGCGTCCTGACTGCCTTCCTGGCCTACATCAGCCGCTTCTACCTGCGCCTGGACTCGATGAGCCGCATCGTTTCCGTGACGCAGAAAGCCGCCGCCGGAACCAAGCGCATTTTCGACATCCTCGACCATGTTTCGAGCGTTCCGGAACCCGTCAATCCGGTGCACCTGGCGACCGTCAGCGGCCGCATCGAGTTGCGCAATGTCGGCTTCCGTTACGGAACGCGCAGCGTCACACGCGACATCAGCTTCAAGATCGAGCCGGGTGAAATGATCGGCCTGGTCGGCCACAGCGGTTCCGGCAAGAGCACGATGGTCAACCTGATCTGTCGCTTCTACGACGTGACTGAAGGGGCCATCCTGATCGACGGCGTCGATATCCGCTCGCTGCCGGTCGCCGAATACAGAAAGCATATCGGTCTGGTGCTGCAGGAGCCCTTCCTGTTCTTCGGTACGATTGCCGAGAACATCGCCTACGGCAAACCGGATGCGACCCGCGAGGAAATTGTCACCGCTGCACGAGCGGCGCACGCGCACGAATTCATCCTGCGTCTGGCGCACGGCTATGACTCGCTGGTCGGCGAACGCGGCCAGGCGCTCTCCGGAGGCGAACGCCAGCGCATCTCGATCGCTCGCGCCTTGCTGATCGACCCGAAGATCCTGATCCTCGATGAAGCCACCTCGTCGGTCGACACGACCACCGAGAAGGAAATCCAGAAAGCCCTCGACAATCTGGTGCGCGGGCGCACGACAATTGCCATCGCGCACCGCCTGTCCACCCTGCGTGACGCCAACCGGCTGGTTGTGCTGGATCACGGCCGCATCGTCGAAGTCGGCAACCACGACGAACTGATGGCACAGGAAGGCCATTATTTCCGCCTTTATCAGGCGCAGGCGCGCAACGTCGATACCGAGGCCGATCCGCTCAGCTTTGAAATTGCCGGCAAGGACGAAGGAGACCGCGAATGACCGACTCCCCTGGTTATCAACTGCAGCGTGACGCTTTTGGCCGTCTTCAATTGACCGGCGCTGACGGCGAAACCCATACCGGCGTTGTTCCGGTTCGCGCTTTTCCGATTGCCGCGCCGGACTGGGGTATTGCGCTGGTCGACCCGCACGGCAACGAACTGGCCTGGATTGATCGCCTGAGCGAGTTACCGGACGAGTTGCGCACTCTGGTTGAAAGCGAACTTGCCGGGCGTGAATTCATGCCCGTCATCAGCCGCATCGTCAGCGTATCGAGTTATGCCACACCCAGCACCTGGCAGATCGAAACCGATCATGGCGATACGCAGCTCGTGCTTAAGGGCGAAGAGGATATCCGCCGTCTGGCCCTGCAGGCGCTGTTGATCGCAGACAGCCACGGCATTTACTACCTGATCCGCGACCGTTATGCGCTTGACCTGCAAAGCCGCAAGATTCTGGACCGATTCCTTTGAAACACCCTACGGCCTGTTATCCAGCGTACCGTGTCGGGCCGGGCGGTCGGGATTCACTTGTCGTATTTCTTCCTGCGCATTGCCTGCTAAAGGAATTATGAATGTTGCGCATTTACGGCATAAAAAACTGCGACACCATGAAAACGGCCTTCGCCTGGCTGGATGCCCATGGCATCGCCTACGAATTCATCGACTACAAGAAAAATGACCTGGCCCAGGAGCACCTGCCCGACTGGAACCAGCGTGCCGGCTGGGAATCGCTGCTCAACCGGCGCGGCATGATGTGGAAGCGACTGAGCGACGATGAACGAAGCGATGTCGATGAAAGCAAGGCGCTCACGCTGATGGCCGACTACCCGACGCTTATCAGGCGACCGGTGCTCGATACCGGGAAGGCCCTGCTCGTTGGCTTCGACCCGGAACGCTACGCCGCCGAACTGGAATGACCGAGAATTACGTTCAGCGATTTCTGCTTGACAAGCTCGACATCCGGGGCGCCGTCGTTCGCCTCGGTTCGGTCTGGCAGCAGCTTCTCACCAGGCGCAGCTATCCCGCGCCAGTGATCGAACTGCTCGGCCAGATGAGCGCCACCACCCTGCTTCTGGCCGATAACCTCAAGCAGCCGGGGCGACTGACCATCCAGTTGCGCGGCGACGGCCCCGTCCCGTTGCTGGTCATCGACTGCAACGAGTCACTCAATATCCGCTGCATGGCGCAGCATAGTGATGAGATCAGGCCAGCTTCGCTGATCGAGCTTCTCGGCCACGGGCAGCTTCTGCTCTCGCTCGACCTGCCTTCCATGCGTCAGCCTTACCAGAGCTTTGTTCCACTGGTCGGCGAGAGCATCGCCGAAATCTTCGAGCACTACCTCAAGCAGTCCGAACAACTCGCCGCGCGCTTGTTCCTGGCTGCCTCGCCCTCCGGCGCAAGCGGTCTTTTCCTGCAAAAAATGCCGTCCGCCGATCAGTGCGATGCTGATGGCTGGACGCGTATCGAGGCTTTGGCCAGCACAATCAGATCCGAAGAACTGCTTGCTCTGCCAGGCGAGGAGCTGCTCACGCGGCTGTTCCACGAGGAAACCGTTCGCATATTCGACAAGAAAGCCGTCACCAGCAACAGCCCCGAAGACCGGAAAAAGGTCGGTAACATGCTGCTCGCACTCGGTCGCGAGGAAGTCTATGCTGCGCTCAGGGAACGCGGCGAAATCGTCATCCGCGACGACCTCGGCAACCGCGAATACCACTTCGACAAGGCGGCCATTGACGAACTGTTCAGCAACACGCCGGGAACTCCGCCGACGGTGCATTGAGGGTTATGCCCAGGCGGCAGCATAAAAGTTTGCGCTGGCCGGCAAAGTCGCTTGCAAGCCATGCAAAAGGTGCAAGGGTGGCATAACTTCTCACCTCAAGGCGGTGCAGCGAGAAGTTTATGGGCTGCTTCAAGAAGCCAGGCGCGGCGCACTTCTGGCAGCATCACGAGGCCATCGGCCAGCCATTCGAGGCTGACGTTGGGAATCAGCTTGCTGGCGTCGACCAGGTCGGTAGCCAGCGCCAGGGTCGAGGTTCCAGACTCTTCAAGTACGTGGCGTGCGGCGTTCGAGCTGGTTCGCGCCAGTTGGGCGCGATACGATTCGGATCCGCGCAGAAGCTGGAGCAGCAGGGCAGGCAGTTTCCAGCGCTCAGCACATTGCTGGGTCAGTTGCTTGAAGGTAAATCCGCAGCTTTGCGTTTGCGCCTGCGCACTGCGCTGAGCCCGACCGGAAAGCAGTTCGTCTCTTGCTTTCATCGGTATTTCCTCGGCATAGACCCACAGCAACAGATCACCAGTACCGGCCAGCAAGGCGGCGACAGCGACTTCCTCCGGGTTGAGGTCCATGCGTCCGCCGGCCCAGACGCTGGCGATCTGCGCGGCAAAACAGGCATGCATCTCAACTTCGAGCAGGCCTTTGTTGTTGTCATCAACTTCCGGGCTGGAATGCAGCAGCGTGCGGAATTCATCGACACCCACCTGCATGATGGCCCCCAGCGCCGTCGTCGTTTCGTGGTCCAGCCGATGTGATTTTCTGCGCTCGGCCTCACGCAACAGGCACAGGCAGAGCAAGGGGTCTTGCAGGACGATTTCAGACAGATCCCTGGGTGAAAGCATTTCGCCTTCGCGAGATTCAAGCTGCGTCATCAGCAGTTTTGAGCGGCGCATGACCGGCAGCGCCTGATTCTCAAAGTAGGCGGCCCACTGCCCGACGCCCCATCGGCTTTTCCATGAATCCATACGGCCTCCGTGATTCCCTGCGTCTTCTTCCCCTTTTACTGTTTCCCCCTACTGTACTCCGAGACGCCAGAGCGATGTAACTTCCGCCGCACGCGCGGTGTGCAATGGGTCGTCCGGATCGTTCGCGCGCGGATGGGTCGGACGCACGTCGGCACGGCTCAATACCTGCAAACCGGCTTTGTCGATCAGTGCCAGCAGTTCGCCGCGCGAGCGCAAGGCAAGATGCTCGGCCAGATCAGAAAGGATCAACCAGCCCTCGCCACCCGGCTCAAGATGAGAGGCCAGACCGTCGAGAAATCCGCGCAGCATGCGGCTGTCCGGGTCGTAAACGGCGTGATCAAGCGGCGAGCCCGGTCGCGCCGGAACCCAGGGCGGATTGCAGACGATGAGCGGCGCAGCGCCGGGCGGGAAGAGATCGGCCTGCGCCACTTCGACCTGCCCGCTCAAGCCGAGCCGTGCGACATTTTCGCGCGCGCAGTCCAGCGCCCGGGCATCCTGATCGGTGGCCACGACGCGGGCCACGCCGCGCCTGGCGAGCACGGCGGCGAGCACACCGGTGCCGGTGCCGATGTCGAAGACCAGGCTGTTGGCCGAGAGCAAGACAGGTAGTGGCGCAGCGGCCACCAATGCCACGTACTCGCCGCGCACCGGCGAGAACACCCCGTAGTGCGGATGAATACGGGCGCCAAGCGCCGGAATATCGACGCCCTTCTTTCGCCACTCGTGCGCGCCGATCAGGCCGAGCAATTCGCGCAGCGAAGACACATAGGGCTCTGCGGCCAGACCATGGGCTTCGGCGCAGGCCTGCCGCACGTCGGGCGCTCGGCGCAGGGGGATGAGGTGATCGGCGTCGAAAGGAATCAGCAGCATGCCGAGTGTGCGGGCGCGCTGCGCCTGTGCCATGCGCTGCATGTGAAACGCCTGCGCAGGATCGTGAATTGAAGTTCGCGACTTGTGCGAGCTGCGCTCGCAGCGCCGCGCCATGGCTTGCAACATTTGTCGCGCGTTCTGGAAATCACCCCGCCAGAGCAGCGCGCTGCCTTCGCAAGCGAGCCGATAGGCGGCATCGGCAGTCAGCGTGTCATCGACCACCTGCACGCGCGACGGGGGCGGTACACCGGCTGCGGAGCGCCAACGGACGGACCGGCAATCGCCCTCCTCTGTCCAGTCGATGATCGGACAATCGGTGCCGGGCATGCGGCGCTCAGTGCCCGCTCGTTTCAATGGATGAATCAGCCGGTGGGTTATTCAGCGCTTTTCTGAACAGCGGGAAAAACCTGGCATCTTCCTTGAGCAAATGGATGGCCACCACCTCCTGCACGAGGAATGTCACCAGATCGCCCAGCGTCATTTCCCCGGCGTCGGCCATGTGGCGCAGCTCCAGGGCGCGCCCGACCAGTTTCTGGTGCTGCAACACATGCTCTTCAAGACCGGCGTAGTGGTAGCGCGCCAGAACCGCCTCTTCGCGGGCGAAATGCTGTTTCACACTATTGATCAGATCGTCAAGCGCCGCGGACAATTGGCCTGGTTCCTGCGCACCGGACATGGCGGTATGAATGAGCTCGTTGGCTTGATCGAAGAGCGCTTGGTGATCCTGGTCAATCGACTCTTCGCCACACTTGTAGGCCTTGCGCCAGACCAGGCGGACAATCGACAGATCGCCGGCCTCTGCTGCGTCCTTTGTTACACTACCCGATACGCCACTGAAGAGTTGCACGCTGTTGCGGCCCAGTTCCTTGGCGGCATACATCGCTGCATCGGCGTTCTGCGACAGGTGCTTTTCGTTGTTGCCGTGGTCAGGAAAGATCGTCACGCCGATGCTGCAGGCAATGGTCACCTGGTGGCCACCGGCAAGCTGAAATGGCTGATCGAGCGCTAAGCGTATTTTTTCAGCAACGCCCATTGCATCCTGATCTGTTCCGATGCCGGGCAAGAGCACGACGAACTCATCGCCGCCCAGGCGCGCCAGGGTATCCGACTCGCGCAAACAGCCCAGCATGCTTTTTGCCACAGCTTTGAGCAAGAGATCGCCGACCGCATGGCCGAAGCTATCGTTGATCGGCTTGAAATCGTCCAGGTCAATCATCATCAGCGCCAGGCGAGTGTTCTCGCGCCGTGCCTGAGCGATCGCCACCTGTATCCGGTCGTGGAAAAGACGACGATTGGGAAGCCGGGTCAGATGGTCGTAGTGCGCCATCCGCTTGATTCTGGCCACTGCACGTGTTCTCTCGGTGATATCGGTGGCTACGCCCAGGTAACCGTCGATTTCACCAAGCGCGTTGCGCAGGCTCGTCGTTGTCAGTAATACGGTAAGGCGCGTTCCGTCCTTGCGAAGATAGGTCCATTCACGCTGATCCGGTTTGGCACTGATCCTTCTCTTGATGGAAAACACATCGAAATCCGGCTTGACGACAACACCCAGCTTCTTTGTCAATTCTTCGGCACGAGAAAGGATTTCCCTGCTATCGTGAATCAGTAATGGTGTCTGCTTGCCGACCATTTCAGCTGCCGAATAGCCCAGCATGTTTTCCGCACCGGGGCTGAATACCGTGATCAGCCCATTGACATCCGTGGCAATGATCGACTGCGGAACACAGGCCAGAATCGAAGCACTCATTCGCTCGCTTTCCTTGAATGCTTCCTCGCTGCGCAAGCGGGCCTGCATCGCCTGTTCGAGAACTTCGAGTGCCTGCTGAACCCTGGCCAATTCGCTGCGGCCGGGCGCGGTCCGCGTCAGGGGTGAGTTGCCTGCCTGCAGGCCAAGCAGCCTGTCGATGCGCCCCAGTACCTCGTTCAGGGGGCGCGTAAAGCGCCATACCAGAAGCATGGCAACGAGGCCAGCCAGAACCAGGATGGCGATGATGCTGGCCAACGCGACCCGCTCCTGCTGCCTGGCCTGTTCGAGAAGCTTGTTTGTATAAGCCGCCGCTGCATGACTGATGCCATCGGCCAGTTCGTCACTGGACTCCAGCGCCGAGACCGAAACCGCAAGATACTGCTCTATCCCTATCGGAGCGAGTTTATGGGTGCCTGCCGCACGAATGATTTCATCATGGAGCGGATGTAACCGAGAGAACAACTCGGTACGCAACTTATCGAGCGCCAGGGAAGCATCCCCATCCGCCAGACGCCGGGTACCCTGTTCGAGGGGCGACCAGATCTGCATCGAGCGACCGCGCAACAGATTCGCCATGCCGATCGTCTCACCGCCCGGCACGTGACCGGAAAACAACTCGGCGGCGAGCATGCCCGATTCGGAACCGACCACATTTCTGAATTGCAGCGCCAGGATGCGCAGATTGCTCAATAGCTCGAAACCGGCATCGTTATTTCCTGGCAAACTTGAAACGTCAGCCAGCAAATCTTCCAGCCTGGTGACAAGATTGTTGGCTGCCGTCAGCCATTGGCCCGGCAGTGCCGGATCGCGTTCGGCAAGTCGACGGGCGAAGTCATGCTCAAGCGTTGCTCGCAGCGACTTTACAACCTCCCAGGCCTGACGGACTTCAACACCCTCTTCGCGCGAAGCGTCGGGCAGGCGAGTGAGAAGCTCGGCAATGATGACGTCTGCAGCACTTCGGTGCTCATCGATAAAGCGACGGTTGATCTCGTTGATTGCTTCCTTGCCACGCAGCACCACATTGCTTCGACCGCGTTCGAAGGCGAAATGCCTTACCGCCTGCAGGCAACTGTCGGCAACCTGGTTGCGCTCGGCGAGCAGGGCTGCGTTGCGATAGGCGGCACGGCTGTGTTGCAGATCCCTGGCCGCAAACACCAGCGCAACAACAACCAGCAAGCCCACCAGCAACAGCAGGAGCGCACGTAGCGACAGGTCAGAAAAAGCTTTGTTCACGATGGCAAACAGAACAATCCGTAAAGAGTCGGCAAGTATGCCCTTGGCTTGCTGTCAAGTCAAAGGCGCAGGCTCAACAGGTAGCGAAAATTTACATCATTCTGGACAGCGGCCAGCAAGACAATGAAAACGGGCTCCATCAAAATCGATGCTGTGGCAGCCAATGTCCATGCGGATCCCCAGGGCATGCCGTTGCAGTAACGCGCATTGAGCGCTTGCACGGCGATGCCGGGGCGTTGAGCGTTGCGTTGCAGTCACGGGAAACGGGCAAACTCAAACTGCAAGCAGGAAGTCGCGGACGCAGGCGATCTGCGCTTCGTCCATGAACATCGGAGCATGTCCGACCCCAGATACCTCGACCACGGCCGGACGCGGCCCGCGCGCGACCATCGCATGCAACGTCTGCACCGTTAGCAGATCGGATTCGGCACCGCGAACGACCAGTGTCGGGCAACGAACCCGATCATAAATCGGCCACAAATCGAAAGCTTCGGCATCGCGGCGGAAGGTTTCACCAATGCCGGGGTCATAACTCAGTCCATAGCGACCATCAGGGGTCAGGCACAGGCTCGATTCGGTGAGCTGACGCCACTGCGCGTCGGTCAGCGCACCAAACGGGGCGCTGACCAGCCGGATGTATCGCTCAGCGTCTTCGTACGAATCGAATTTCGGTGCGCGACCGATGTACTCACCGATGCGCCTGATCGACGCCGACGAAATCTCCGGCCCGACATCGTTCAGCAGCAGCCTCGTGATCGGCGTATTTTCCAGACTTGCCAGCACCATGCCAATCAGCCCGCCCATCGAAGTACCCAGCCAATGAACCGTTTCCACATCAAGGCGGGCAATCAGCACCATCATGTCGGCCACATACTGCGGAATGGTGTAGCCGGCCGGATCGCGCAGCCAGTCGCTACGCCCACGCCCGACCACATCCGGGCAGATCACGCGGTAGTCACCGGCCAGGGCCTGCGCCAGATTGTCGAAATCGCGGCCATTGCGCGACAGGCCATGTACGCAGACCAGCACCTTCGGATTGCTGCGCTCGCCCCATTCGCCATAGACCATGCGGTGCAGACCACTCGGCGAGGCGCAGCAGACGCTACGCTCAACGAACAGGGAATCGGTCGTGCCAGTCATGGGTCTTTTCTCCCAGGTGTGCTTGCATTAATAATCTCCAGAACCCACCGCTAAGACGCAAAGACGAGCAAGAAACGAATCGTTACGCTTTCCTTTGCGCGATCTTTGTGAACTTCGCGGCTTTGCGGTGGATTCAAAAACCCGATTCAATACCCTTTGCCTCCTACGCCGGAAGTCTAGCATCACTGGCCATACCAGTATCGCCGCCTTTCGCTGCGCCAGGCCGATACCTCGGTCGAACCGGCGAGGACAATGCGGATCGCACCGTCCCGATCGGTGCGCCATTGGCGGCTGGCCGCGTAACGTTCGAGGACATCGGGGCGCGGATGATTGAAGCTATTACGGTAGCCCGCCGAGAACACCACCTCATGCGCACCGACAGCGGCAATGAAATCCGTTGTCGACGAGCGGCTACCGCCATGATGCGGCACCTGCAGCAACTCGCTGCGCAACAATGACGGTGAGCGGACAAGCAGTGCCCTCTCGTCGTCGGCCTCGATGTCGGCGGTGAGCAGGACACTGCTGGCAGCAGTGCCAACGCGCAGAACGCAACTCATGTTGTTCGATTTTTTTGAGTCAATCTGGTAATCGGCCAAAACCGGATGCAGGATCGAAAAACGCACACCGTCCCATTCCCAGCTCTGCCCCGCGCTACAGCGCTCTCCGCCCAGTTCGATCATCGAAGACAGGAGCCGGGCCACCGGCAGATACGCCTGTACTGCCGACACTCCTCCGGCGTGATCCTTGTCGCGATGCGAAACCACCAGCGTATCGAGCTGCTCGACACCGGTCGCACGCAGGTAAGGCACGACGACCCGCTGCCCGGCATTCGAATCGGCGCTGTAGAGCGGACCGCTATCGTAAAGCAGCGCGTGCCCGGCGGTACGCACCAGCACCGCCAGCCCCTGCCCGACATCGAGCACATCGACCCACGCCTCACCCGGCGCCGGACGCGGCGGCGGCCAGGACAGCGCCGGCATGAGCAGGCACAGCCCGAGCCAGCGCGCAGGGAATCCGCGCGGCAAGAGCAGCCAGAGCACTCCGGCAACGGCGAGCAGCGAGACCCACAGCGGCGGCGCGGCCTGCTGCCACAGCGGCCAGTCCGCCAGCCATTCAAGCAGTTTCATCAACAGCGATAGCAGCCAGTGATCGAATTGCAAAAGTGGCGGCCACGGCAGCACGGCGAAAATCAGCGCCAGCGGGGTAATGATGAAGCTTACATAAGGAATGGCCAGCGCATTGGACAGCGGCGAGACCAGCGAAAACTGCTGGAAGAATAGCAGCAGCAGCGGCAGGCTGCCGACCGTCACCGCCCATTGCGTCGCGCCCCACTGGGCGAGTGTGGCACGCCATCCGCGCACCTCGCCTACGCGCGAAGTGCCGACGAACAGGAGCAGTGCCACAGCGCCGAAGGACAGCCAGAAGCCGGTCGCCAGCACCGCCCATGGATCGAGCACCAGCACCACCAGCAAGGCCAGCAGCAGGGTGCGGCTGACTCCCAGGTTGCGCCCCGACCACAGCGCCAGCGCCACGACGCTCAACATGTACAGGGTGCGCTGCGCCGGCACCTCGAATCCGGCCAGCAAGGCATAGGCGAAGGCCGCCAGCCAGGCGGCCACAACCGCCGCCTTCTGTGCCGGCAGACGCAGCATCAGGCGCTCGCTACGCCGCCAGAGCCCGTTGATCAGCGCTGCGAAGAGAGCGGCAACCATCGTCACATGCAGGCCGGAAATGCTCACCAGGTGGGTAATACCGGTACGATTGAACACCTGCCATTGCATATTGGGAATCGCTCGTTGATCGCCGACCGTCAGCGCGATCAGCACACCAAGATAAGGCGCATCGGGCAGTGCCGTCAGAAAACGGCTGCGAATGGCATCGCGCAGCCGCTCGACCAGATAAGCGGGGCGCGGCACGAAAGCATCCAGACGTTGAACCTCGGCACGCAGGCGGATGCTGCCGGTGGCCCGGATGTTGCGCTCCAGCAGCCAGGCTTCATAATCAAAGGCGTGTGGATTGGCATTGCCATGCGGCCGCTTCAGACGCACCGTAAAGCGCCAGCGCTCACCCGGACGAACCGCCCTCGCCTCCAGCACTTCGTCAGTGTCGGCACTCTCGCTACTCTCGCCACTCCCCTCCAGACTGCGATACCACGACAGCATGATGCGGCCGGGTACCTGCGCCCCCTTGGTCAGTACCGATTCAACATCAAACTCGAAACGTTCACCGCGCTCAAAACGCTGCGGCAGCGAAGCAATGACGCCGACGATCTCGATCTCCCTGGCCTCCCACGCCTCGGGCAATTGATCGGCCAGCCGCTGCTGGGCGAACCAACCCGCCCAGACAAAGCCAAGCAGCGCACAGCACACCAGCGCTACGATGCGAAACACCCAGTGCTGGCGCCATGCACACAGAAAAAACCCCGGCAGCGCCAGCGCACAAAGACCACCCATGACGCCCGCGCCGGGCAGCTCGCCCTGCACTTGCAGGAGAGCGATGCCGCAGGCGAAAGCGAGAATGAACAGGCGCATGGAAACAAGAGACTACCGCAAAGACGGGCGAAATAAGTGCCGGGCAAACAAGGAACCCATGTAAAGAATTGCAAAATTTCGCTTTGTGACGGGATTGATCCAGGTTCTGAAACCTGGAATTCACTTTCAAATGGGCAGTCGACCGATCCTGATCCATAGAATGCCGGCAACGGAAAGATATGGACTGCGTTCAAAGCCTGACCGGATCCCATGGCTCCTGAGCAAAATAAGCTTCCATACCCGGTTGGCGATGCGGATTGCCCGCCTTGCCCCAGTGACAGGTCAGGCGCGGGTAGTTGTCCAGATCGCTGCCGATGACGCAGACCATCTCCAGCGGAATTTTTTTGCCCCATTTGAAACCCAGTACATACGCCTCACCCGGATCGGCGCGGTGTATGACACCATAAATCTGGCTGCGCCTGCCGGCAATGACCCTGGTCAGGCGAAGCTGCCCGCCGACCCTGTCGATCCGCGCCGTCCCGCTATAGAGAAGCGGGCTGTCGGGATGGCGACCGATCAACTGGTAACGACCGGGAACGAAACTCCATTGCGGCGGCTCATCCTTCTCGGCGGCATATGCAGGCGTCGCTAACATGCAGGACAGGGCAATAATGAGAAACCTCATTGACAGCGCAAACCCTGACGTTGTCCGCTTTTGCATCACTGATTTCACGCCTCAAATCTAAATCATTTCAACCTGCTCCGTTTGAAGTCGCCAAGCCTGGAAGAATTTTTCGCCTCAAGCTTGTTTTTTTTGCCTCATTGCGCAAGTAATTTGAGAGGTCGCTGACCGGCAATGTTCGGCCACTACCGATGTTTTGGGCATGTAGGGGTCGATGTCTTCTACATACATTCTCCGGCCGTTCAGTTTTCATTATTCACCGGCGGCTGACGTCCCAAAGAGGTAATAGCGGGATAGGGAAAGCGGTCATTCAAAATGGTTTGAGGCAAGGTAGCAATGTCAAGCTTGACGCGGTGATCACGCAGGCTTTAAATACAGCATTTCCAACCTTAAAATATCTTAAATATTCTCAGAAAAAGATTCAAAAAAATCACACTACAAAAAACCCATATAAATACTCGATATGTAGATGGGGACATTTGCTTGCGTAAATGCGCAAATCCTTCATCGACTGATAGTCCTTTGCTTCCACGATAATCAAATTTTCTGAAAAACAGATAAATCCCCAACATTACCAATATCAGTGCTGAAGCAAAAATCAATTGAGGTAACAGATCAATAAAATAGGTCATACAAATTCACCTTTTACTCATACAACACGGGATCCCCGACGGGTTCTCGACCGTACCAATCCAGCCCCCGCAACATTTTTTGCGCAATCAATGACTGCTTTGAAGAAGAAAAGTCAGTGGCTGGTCATGGCCGACAACTGCCCGAAATCATATTACACCCACTAACCGGAAACGCTGCTTTGCCGTCGCTGAGTTGAAAAATCCAAAGCGAATAAAAAGGGTAGCATCGCATTGAATTTCAAATAAAGTAATTCGAAGCGTTGGTTACGGAATGAAAATGCTCGGCAAGTCGCGACCACCGTAAGCTACGCGTTCTTACGCACCACCTCGCCCATGACGTGGCAGAGGATTGCATAATTTGCGACAGTGACCATTCGGGTTTCTTCGACAATGTCAGGGCGGAGCTGGTAGATCATCGGGTTGCGCAGGATGTCATGGAACTTTGCCCGGATGTCCTGGATAAATGTCAGGGCGCGGCGTGGGTTGTCCTGGGCAATAAGATCCCGTCGAGATCGCCTTCGACATAACTTGAGAGTTCCAGCCGCATTACTTCGTCGTTCCTGATGCGTCGGCGATCTACTTGAATTTTCGCTCAAGGCGGTCGAGCACCTCATCGGCGGAAACGCCCGGCGTCTTGTCATTCATTGCTTCCTGCCAAAGTTGACGCAGTTCGGTGATGCCATGTTGGCGTATCGTTCGCTTGTACGTCCAGTCGCGCAGTGCGTCACGAATGACTTCGCTGCTGGAGGCGTACTCACCCGTGGCAACTGCGCTGCGGACGATGGCCACCATTTCGGGCGGCAAGGTGATGCTGATCGTTTCTGCGGTGGTCATGGCTTGCCTCCTCTGACAAACGGTAGGAATAATTCCTACTACGATAACAAAAAACAAAGTTAGAACAGACATTGACCGAGCTACGGCGGACTAGGATACTCACGCCTGCGGGATTGAAATCCGTTCACTTCCCTTTTCTACAGATTTCGGAACAAATAATACGACAAGCCTTTGCTGCTTACGCTTACGACTCCGCACTCTGCAAAATATTTTTCCAAAAATGACCGAAGGAGACTCCAATGGGCCCCATACAGAATTATGACGAGCTACCTATGAACTGGGTGGGGGACTGGGCGGGACGCCGCGCGGCCATGACACCCCGGCGGACGGCACTGTATGACTCATTCACCCAGAAGACTTACACCTTCCAGGACATGAACGATCGGGCTTGCCGGGTGGGAGTCTATCTGAGCGACGAGCTCGGCCTGCGCAAAGGTGATGTCATCACGCTGATCTGCCGCAACCGGATTGAAGCCATTGACCTTTATCTGGCCTGCGGAAAACTTGGTATTATCCTGGCCCCGCTCAGCCAGCGTCTGAAAAAGCCGGAACTGGATGACCTGTTGGCGCGTCTCCAGCCCAGCGTTCTGGTTCACGAACATCAATTTGCCGAACTGATCGCAACCTTGTCGGTGCCCTCCTCGGTTCAATCGGTGATCGACATCGACGATGAGCATAACTTTTTTGAAAACGTCATCCTGAAGACCGACCCCCGGGAGGTGAACATTCCGCTGGCGATGAATGATCGTTGCCTGTACGTCCATACCGGTGGTACGACCGCAGTGCCGAAAATCTGCATCGTGTCTTACCGACAGATGGTCTGGAATTCGTTCGACATCCTTGCCACTGGCATCGTCGGCGCGTTCAAGAAGGTGCTGATCACCTTCCCCTTCTTTCACATCGGCGGATGGAATACCTTTACGCCGCTTTTTCATGCGGGCCTGACCAGCGTCCTGATGCGCGAATTCAACCCCGGCCTGATACTTGAACTGACCCATGAAGGGCGCATCGAGAATTTTGGCGCGGTTGAAGCCATGCTGCAGTTCCTGATCGCCCATCCCAAATTTGCCGAAACCGATTTTTCCGGCTTGAAGGCGATCACTACTGCTGCCGCGCCTTGCTCGAAAGCCGTGATGCAAACCTTCCTGGACAAGGGCGTTCCCATCAGTCAGACCTACGGGATGACCGAGGCCGGTCCTTCCAATTGTGCCTATATCCCACGCTCCGATTCCATGGACGAGTTGCTCGACAATTCGGCGAGCATCGGCACTTCGATGTTTCATTGCGATTCCAGAATCGTCGATCAGGAATCAGGACACGAGGTCAAACCCGGCGATATTGGCGTTCTCTGTCTGCGCAGCCCGCATAACTTTGACGGCTATCTCCACGACCCGGCGCGCACCGGGAAAACGATCCTTGAAAACGGCTGGATTTATACCGGGGACCTCGCAGTGCAGGATGAGGACGGCTTGCTGTTCATCAAGGGGCGGGCCGACAACATGTTCATCTCCGGGGGAGAAAACATTTCCCCGGAGGAGATCGAAAACGCCCTGATGAAACATCCCGCCGTTGCCGGAGCGATTTGCGCCGGCATTCCCGATCCCAAATGGGGACAGGCACCGGTCGCGCTCGTAATTTTTCACGCCGGCCGCAGTGTCGCAGAAGATGAACTCAAAGCCTTTTGCCGGGAGTCTTTAGCCGATTACAAGGTTCCCAGGCAAATCCGGCCGGTTGCCGAATTGCCGCTGACAGCCGTTGGAAAACTGAACCGGAATGCCGTCGCCACCCATTTTGCCTGAAACAAACCAGCACTGACCAAGGCCGGTGCGATGCCGCCCGGTCTGGATTCAGTGACACATCGTAGGTCGGGTTAGCGCAGCATAACCCGACAATCGTCGGATACGGCATACACTGGCGTCGGGTTAAAGTGGCGATCGACCAGCGCGGCGTTCTCTGCGGTGCTGACCACTCTGCCAGCCGATGCCAGCGAGGCTAAAACATCCAGGCGGAGAGAACCCCTTTATCAGCCACGGTCTTATTTTTTTCATGGTGTTTGTGCTATTGTTTGTTGGCAGGACAACGTGATGGCCGTAGGGTTCTGACCAGCCATTGACGCTTCCTGATCGGGTTGTTAACCCTTGGGCATCGCCGATATTGAATGAGGATGAGCACGGATTTAGATTCCGGGTCCTGGCAAGAGTGATTGAGCTGCCCGTTTTTTTCAGTACAGACAGGAATAGGAGTAACGAAAATGAGCATTACCGAAAAAATCAAGACCAATCTGGCTTACGGCAAAGAACTGGTCGAGTCAGGCATTGAAGGCGCATCGGAGGCGCGCAAGACGGTGCTGGCTGCGGAAGACAAGACCGATCTGGTCCATGTGGCGGTTCAGGAGTCCTGGCAATCGGCAACGATAGGCGCGATGGCCGGTGCCCTGGTCGGCGTGCTGTCTGATGAACAGAAACCGACTCGCGGTGTGATCTTTGGTGTATTGCTTGGGGCTGCGGTTGGCTATGCCAGCAGCTTTGCCTGGAAAACCCGGCCACTGACTTCAGCCATGGCGCACGGCGCGGGCAAGCGCATCACCCGGGTTCGCGATCAGCACTGGCTGTCCGAACATCCAATCAATTACGGTTGATTTGCACGAGTGGCCGGGCAAAGCACGAGTTATGTGAAAATCTCTTGCCCGGTGTCTGAACGGTGTTCCCGGCCATGGGTTTCAGCTTCACGTTGTGCACAGGCCACGGCGAACCACTTCCGTGATCCTGCTCACCCTCTGGATATCACTTCGTACACGGTTTCATGAACAAGGATCACACCGCCAATCCCGATCGTCGGCGTCGTTACCTGGTTGTCGGACTCTGCGCGCTCGGGACCGGTATCGGCGTGGCAAGGTATCTGGCCGGAAGGCCCCATGTACCGGCAGGCCATCCGACGCCGGTCGATTTCGCCGATCTCCCCCCCGGCAAGCTGCGTACGGTGGACTGGAATGGTCGCCCGGTCTGGATTCTGCGCCGAACTGCCGAGGAAGTCGCCGCGCTGGCCGAGCGCGAAAGCGAGTTGATCGACCCCGATTCCGGACATTCCCTGCAACCCGCAGCTTGCCGCAATCGGCACCGTTCATTGCGTCCGGATGTCTTTGTCGCCATCGGACTATGTACCCATCAGGGCTGCACGCCCCAGTTGCGCGAGGGCTTGGGCGCTCGCAGCGTTTTTCTCTGCCCCTGCCATACGTCCCGATTCGATCTGGCAGGACGGGTTGTCCGAGGCGGCCCGGCGCCCGCCAATCTGGTCATCCCGGAATATCGACTGGAAAGCGATGGCCGCGTGGTGATCGGCGAGGCGTAAGCCAGGGCGTTCGCTTCAATTCGTCCGGGGCTCCAGCGTCAGTTCCCAGCGCACGCAGGGATCGAGCGCCGCCACGGCCTGCGCTGCAAAGCGGCGCAGCTCGGCCGCATCCGAACAGGGCCTGCCGATCAGCCAGCTGGGCAGCGGCCCCCTGGGGTGAAAATTCCATTCGGTCGGGGCGACGATGCGGTAATCCGCAACGCGATCACCCTCCAGCACAAGCTCATGCATGAGCAACCCGCGCGCCGTTTCCACCAGGGCTCGGCCAACGCCGGGGGCGACGGGTGTCGCGCTTGCCGTGCCGCCAGCACCGATCCCTTGCGTGCCACCAGCCCAGGCCTCCAGCTCAGCCAGTCGAGCCAGCCAGCGCGCCGCGAAGGCGCCGCTGGCTGACATTGAAGTACCGCTGCTGCGAGCGAAGGCGCCGGTCTCGGTGGCCTGTCCACGCCACGTCGGCGTGTGGCTCAGTTCATCACTCAGTTGCGGCCATTCGGCCAGCGAGCTCTGTGCCGAGTCGATCTGAAGCAGCGCAGACGCGTGCAGTGCGGGCTGTTCAAGCGCCATGATCGACTCGATCAGCCGGGTCATTTCGGGCGCTACGAGCAAAGCCTGAACCTTCACGCCGTCGCCGGCATCGACGGCGCGGACGGCGCTCGTAAACTGATCGCGCAGCGGCGTCATGCCGAACAGGACAGGTAGATCGAGCAACCAGCGCCAGAGATGCTCGCGCATCACCTCGCGCACGATATCCGGGTCGAGTCGTGGCGACGTTTCGTCTCCGCGCGCTGCCGCCAGGGCCAATCGGGCGGCCACCCCCTGCGCGCGGGCGCACAGCGAAAACACCAGCGGCACCAGGCTTGCTGCGGCATCGGCCTGTCGCCCCTTGAGAACGCGAGCGACCTGCGGTCGCTGGCTAGACACCTGTGCGGCAAGTACTCTTTGACCATCGCACTGAACCCGGATACGCACACATCCGGCATCGATACCCATGCTCATTTCACCCTATGTGCAACCGGTAAGCCACCAAGCCATCCTGGAAACCGCAGTTGAGCGCGACAAATCGGTCGCAACACCAAGTCTGGCGAGTCTTTGGCCCTCATCCCCGGCCCTTCTCCCGCAGGGCGAAGGGTGCAAACCCCCTCGCCTTGCGGGTCGGGGTGTGGGCCAACGATATTGACATTACGCTCAACCGCTTTTTTTTGGGTCATTAATCAGCCCTTGGCCAGAGGCAAGCGCAGACAAAACAATCCGCCACCGCCAGGATGATTTCCCGCCGTCAAGGTGCCGCCGTGGCGCTCGACGATGCCGTAGCTGATGGCCAGACCGAGGCCGGTGCCGCGTCCGACCGCCTTGGTGGTGAAGAAGGGTTCGAACAGCTTGCCGAGATTGCCCGCCGGAATGCCGGGGCCGTTATCGTGGAACTCGATCACGGCGTCCTGCCCTTCAGCGCGCCCCGAAATCTCCAGACTCCGCTGTTGCACACCCTCTGTGGCGTCGGCCGCGTTCTGCACCAGATTCATCACGACTTGCAGCAACTGGCCCGGAGAGCCCAAGGTGCATAGCGTCACATCGAACAACAAGCGCACGGAAAACTGGCTGGCGATGCCTTTTTGAATCCAGCTCACCGCACGCTCGACGATCTCGCGCAGATCGCATTCCTGCCGCTCGTCGCGGTCCTTCACCGAAAACCGTTTGAGCGCATCGACAATGTCGCGGGTACGTTCCGCACCTTCGAGCGTACCGTCGATCAGCGAAGGCAGATCGCTCAGCATCCTGTCGATGCGCAGTTCTTCGCGCAAGGCCGAGCATTGTTCGGGCGAGGCGCCGCCATGGATCGCCGCCAGGTAGCGCGAAAAGCGTTCCTCATAGCGCTTGAGGGCGATGGCATTGCCATAGACGAAGCTGATCGGATTGTTCAGTTCGTGCGCCACGCCCGCCACCAGGCGCCCGAGCGAGGCCATTTTTTCGGAGTGGATCAACTGGTGCTGCGTGGTCTTGAGGTCTTCATGGGCACGACGCAGCGCCTGATAGGCACGCTTCAATTCGCCGAGCGGACGCCCGGTGATGACAACGCCCAGCAACTTTCCGACGCCGCTGTAACGCGGCGTGCAGTTGAGCGAAACAGGTATGCCGCTGCCGTTGGCTGCGCGTAGCATGAATTCGCCATCGGCGAGCGTTTGCCCGATTTGTTCGACCAGCAGACGGCCTGCATTCTGGCGCGACTCGTCGTCGGCAAAAAGATCGAATAGCGGCCGGCCATGCAGCGATTTCTCGTCGACCCCGAGCAAGGTGAGCAGCGCCTGATTCACACTTTCGATCAGACCCGAGCGGCTGCAGACGATCAGCAGATCGGACATGGAGGTCAGCACCGACGAAATGAACTGCTGCGAATCCTCCAGCGCGGCATTCTTTTCTTCCAGGCTGACTTCGTACTGCAGGAGGTCGTTATAGACCTCGTCCATCTTGTGAATCACGTCCAGCCAGATGCCGTCCTCAGCCGCCGCAGCGGTAGCGGCGGCCAGCAGCTCGACGGTTTGCCGGGATGCATCACCCTTGCCGGCAGCGTCATCGTCTGCCAATTTACGGCCTGCAGAAGGTGCTGGTCGGGTCTTCATCGATTGAGGAGAGCGCCAGAATTAGCGGGGACCGACAATGAAATGCCAAAGGCTTTTGCTTGCGAAAGCGGTAGCGCCTGGTCGAAAAAAGTTGTTTTCGAGTCATTGAAAGGGATCTTAAGCTGTAGCCTCAGGGTAAATTTCTTCTATCAGTCCACAGTCATACCGGCGTCAGACGGTATCCAGATTCGTTCTTCAGGTCAAGAGGATAAAAGAAGTGTTTGATTTACGAACTGGATTCCGGGTCAAGCCCGGAATGAGCGCGAAGCCTAGCCTCACGCCAAGGTATTTCATTCTAACCATCATGGCGATTGATTTGCCACCCCGGAACATGAAAAAATGAGGCATCGGAAACCTTCACTGATGTTAGAGGCACCAGGGGTGGTGCTTGGCAGAGTGGTGGCGCGCCGATTCGTTCTTTAACTGCTCATCGTGCCATTCTGGCCGCGAGGGTTTTTTGTTGCCTTTCAGCCATACTTTTTCACGGTAATGGGCGGCGCACAAGCCGGGCTGTCACTTCGACCCCGACGAGCGTCGTCAGCCTGACCTTGACCGGCTGGCCGATGCCGTTGAGGAAAGTCTCGACCTTGAACGGCTGGCCGAAGGGCTGCGGCTCAAATCAATCCATCTAACGAGGGAGGGCAGGTAATGAATGGCAGTTTTGGCGCAGTCGTTCTGGCACAGGCGAGCTCTTTGATGGCCAGGTTCGCCTCGGCGTACTGATGTGTGGTCAAGATGTTTACAACACAATGATGCTCAGTGGGCATGAATGGCCATACAATGCCGCGACATCAATTTGCATACAACTCCGCGAACTGTCGGACAGAAATAGAACCGATCGACGCTATGCCTGAATGACTAAACGTATCCCGCTCTTGTTTTCAATCAACACCTGCCCGGCAGGTGCACCCGTCTACGGAAAGAGAGTGCCATGCTGAGCCGCATTTTCAGTCATCTGGCTGTCGCCCTGCTCTGGCTGCTGCATCTTTTGCCCTTGCCGGTCCTGGCCATCATTGGCCGGGGGCTGGGGCAGCTGTTTTACTACATTGCCCGGCGCCGCCGTAAAATTGCTCTCGTCAATCTGGCTCTGTGCTTTCCTGAACTGGGTGAACATGAACGCAAGCAACTGGCCAGGAGCAACTTCCAGGCAATCGGACGAAGTTTGCTTGAGCGCAGCATTCTCTGGTGGGGAAGTCAGGAGCGAATTTCACGACTGATCAAGGTCGTCGGCGAAGAAAAGTTATACGTTCTTCACAAGGCCGCTCGTCCGATCATTCTGCTGGTTCCGCACTTCGTCGGACTCGATGCTGCTGGCGTGGCAATTGCCATGCGTTACAACAGTGTCAGCATCTACGCCGCGCAAAAAAATGAAGTGTTCGATCGTCTGCTTTACAAGGGTCGCCAACGGTTTGGCGATCAACTCCTCTTGTCTCGTCAGGACGGTGCACGCGCAACAGTCAAGGCCATGAAATCGGGTCGCCCATTCTTCTACCTGCCTGACCTGAATTTTCGTCGGCGCGATTCAATTTTTGTCCCGTTTTTCGGAGTGCAGACGGCGACCATAACCGGACTGTCGCGGCTTTCCAGAGCGGCTGGCGCCGCTGTCGTTCCCTGCATCGCACGTATGCTACCGGGTGGCGAGGGATACCGTGTGGAAATTGGCGATGCCTGGACGGATTTCCCGACAGAGGATGTCGTGGCCGATACGGCGCGCATGAATGCCTGGATCGAGTCCGCTATTCGTACCATACCAGAGCAATACTACTGGGTGCACCGGCGCTTTAAAACCCGTCCCCCGGGTGAGCCAAGGTTTTACTGAGGTTTTCTGCATTTTCCATGAATACGAATAATGATATCTGCAACTCCGTCCCAACCGATTTTGAAGGGTGGTGGAACGTACAAGGTGAATGGGTCGAGGAGCCCAACCAGCGCCGTAACGGCTGGAGTGGAATGATGCGACTGCGGATTGGCGCACAGTTGTATTACATCAAAAAGCAGTGCAACCACCTTTTTCGCTCCCTGCGCCATCCTTTCGGCTGGCCGACCGCAAGCCGGGAGTATCAAAACATTCTCACCCTCAAAGCCCTTGGGCTGCATGTTCCTGAGCCTGTCTTTCACGGAAACCGCAGGAATGAGCAAGGTTTTGAGGCCGTTCTTGTTACTGAAGAACTGAGCGGGTTTTCTGCTCTAAGCGATCAAACCGGGCTGGACCTCCCGGCCAGAGAGGCGCTGGCCAGAGAGGTTGGTCGGATTCTTGGCATATTGCATAACGCTCATTTGCAGCATAGCTGTCTGTATGGCAAACATGTCATGGCACGCTGGCAGGATGAGATGCCGGAGATCGCGCTCATTGATCTCGAAAAACTGCGTCGTCCCGTACTGCCGTGGCGTGCCGCACGTCACGATCTTGATCAACTCAAGCGACATCAGTTCATCTGGACAAAAAGCGAATGGGATCTTCTTGAGCAGTCTCATAAGCACAAGATGCGCGAAGCCCAAGACCGTTAACTGACGCCCTGTCGAGACGGGTATACTTGGCCGCTGGCGGTGTGGGTTGTTTTCTGCCCTATTGGGCGACGTAATCCTGTGAGACGTATACTTTGGCTCTGAAAATACTTGGACTTTCCGGCGCGCTGACCCATGATCCCTCTGCGGCGCTGTATATCGACGGGATACTGGTCGCAGCAGCCGAGGAAGAGCGCTTCGTGCGCGACAAGCACGCCAAGAACCGCATGCCCTACGAAGCAGCCAAATTCTGCCTGGAATTTGCCGGCATCAAACCCGCCGACGTCGACGCGGTGGCCATTCCATTTGCGCCGATCAGCATTTTCGGAAAGGCCCGCTGGCACTACGCCAGGCGTTACCTGTACGCTCCGGATCGTGCGCTGGATGCCATTTTTGCCGGCAACCGCCGCTACTACCGCTACAGGAAGCGTATCGAATGGTGCCTCGTCCAACTCGGCTTCGATCTAAAAAAAATCGAGATCGTTCCGGTTGAGCATCATCTGGCACACGCCGCCAGCGCCTACCACTGCTCCGGCTTCAAGGAAAAGACCGCGATACTCGGCATCGACGGCAAGGGCGAATATGCCACTACTTTCTTCGGCTACGGCGAGAACGGCAAGATTCACAAGATCAAGGAGTTTTTCGACCCGGATTCGCTCGGCGGGCTTTACGGCGCAATTACCGAGTACCTCGGTTTCGAAATGCTCGACGGCGAATACAAGGTCATGGGCATGGCGCCTTACGGGGACCCTGCAAAGTACGACTTTTCGCGTCTGGCCAGATTCGAGAATGGCGAACTGACAGTTAATACCGACTATGCCAATGTAATCGGATTCCGGCGCTACAAGGAAAATGGCAAGGGTTACTACTTCTCGCCGAAGCTGGTTGAATGGCTGGGACCCAGGCGTAGCGGTGATGTCGCCGATGACCCCTACATCCACTACGCAGCAAGTATGCAGAAGCTGTTCGAGGATCTTGCGCTGCAGATGATTGACTACCATCTCGGTGACATCCTGCGCGAAACCGGTCGTCTGGTTTTCTCCGGCGGAGGCGCGCTCAACGTCAAGCTTAACCAGAAGATCATCGCCCGCCAGGACGTCAGGGAACTCTTCGTCCAGCCCGCTTCCGGCGATGCCGGAACCGCGGTCGGCGCGGCAGCCTACGTTTCTGAAGAGCGCGGCGTGCCGGTCGAGAAAATGGAACATGTCTATCTCGGCCCGGCATATAGCAACGAGGACGTGATCGCCGCCTGCGCCAGACACCCGGCCAGGCCGTCATGGCAAATGATCGATGAGGTTCCGCAACAGGTCGCCCGACTGCTCGTTGCCGGCCATCCGGTAGCCTGGTTTCACGGCCGCATGGAATTCGGACCGCGCGCACTGGGCGGTCGTTCGATCCTCGGTTGCCCAAGTGCAGCCGGTGTCGCTGACCGCATCAACGAACAGATCAAATTTCGCGAGCGCTGGCGCCCGTTCTGCCCGAGCATGATCGACAGCGTCGGGCCGAAGATGCTCGACAGCGAGCATCCCGCGCCCTTCATGACTTTCACTTTTGAAGTGGCCGAGAATTGGAAGCGCCGGGTACCTGAAGTAGTGCACGAGGACGGCACCTCACGCGCACAGGTTCTCGAGCGCAGACACAACCCGCGCTACTATGACCTGATGCTCGAACTCGAAAAACTGACCGGCAATGGCGTCGTTCTCAACACCTCGCTCAATCGCCGTGGCGAAGCGATGATCTGCTCGCCAACCGACGCCTTGAACATGTTTTTCGGGTCCGATCTGGAGTATCTGGTGATGGAGGATGTTCTGGTGGTCAAGGATTCTTCGAAAACTGCCCTGATTGATGGTGGTGCGCAATGAATAACGGCAACATGGCAGGCAATTACTCCACGGCACTGAATCTGCTTGTTGTCTGATAGCCATGATGACTCCGCAACTGGTCAGCATTGCCATCCCGACTTACAACCATGCGGCCTTCATTGAAGCCTGCCTGGCTTCCGTTTGCGCACAGACCTACCCTGAGCTTGAACTGATACTGATTGATGATGGATCGCAAGACGACACCTTCGAGATTGCACAGCGTTTTCTTGAGCCACATCGAAAGCGGTTTCGCCGTGTCGTACTCGAACGACACGAGAACCAGGGCGTCAGTGCCAACTCCAATGCATGCATTCAAGCCTGCCAAGGTGACTGGGTTCATCTACTCGGCTCGGACGATGTCCTCTACCCGAACAAGGTTGAACGCATCCAGCAGTCGATTCAGGACTGGAATTGTCCGAGCCTGGCGCTGGTACATGCCGATTGTAATTTCATCGGCGAGGACGGCAACATCGTTACCCGCGCGAAGCAGAAATCACGGCCAGATCCGGGACCGGACACCCAGGCCTACCGCTGGCTGTTTCTGGGTGAACACTATATATTCAATCCGACAATCGCCCTGCGCCGGGAGATCTTCGTCGCGATCGGTGGTTTTGATCTCACCCTGCCGCTGGAAGACCTTGACTGCTGGCTACGATTGTCTGTGCACCATGCCATTGCACGTGTACCCGAGGTGTTGGCCAGCTACCGCAAACATCCGGGAAACAGTTCGCGCAGACGTTTGAAAATGCTTGCAGCACACTTCAATACCTACGCCAAGTTCTTGATCCAGCATCCCGGGCTGATCGGTGACGAGGTGATAGGAGAACATTTCCGCCGTAACGTATGGCGCTTCTGGCGTCGAATCCGCAAGCAGAAGCCCTGGCTATTTCCCAGGGTGGTAGCTTCCATAATGAAAAGTCGTTGGCAAACCCCTGAAGCAAGTGATTATGCGTTCTACGGAACTACGCTTGACAAAGCCTCAGCCTGAGACAGAACAGGTTCATTGTTCCATTAACTCGAATTGACTCGCCCGACCCAGGAAGCACCGAACAATGATTTCAATGCAGTTCGCCAAGCGTATCACCCCGGTTCAGGCCGCCTTTTTCGGCAGTCTGCTGCTCTCGCTGGCCACCATCATGACCAACCCCACACTAAATCGTGACGGTATTCTTTACGTCGAAACCGCACATAATTTTTTGCAAGGTGGTTTCGACGCAGCTCGCAAAACGTTCCAATGGCCTTTTTTCCCCATATTGATGGCTCTCGTTTCAAAGTTGACGGGAATCGGCCTGGAAAAGACCGGCCATCTCTTGAATGCACTGTTCATGGCCGGCGCCTGCGCTCTCCTTGTCGCAAGTGCACAGCGCCGTGTGCCGGAAGCCATCTGGTCAATCTGTCTCGTTGTCCTGGCGCTACCAGGGCCCAATCATTACCGGGAAGAATTGCTGCGCGAATACGGCTGCTGGTTCTTCATGATGCTTTCGTTCTGGCTCGCGCTCAGATGGTCGGAAAATCCTCGCTGGGGAAGCGCACTGATAGCGCAATTAGTCTTGGGAATCGCTGCGCTGTTCCGTCCAGAAGCTCTAGTGTTCTTCGCTGCTCTTGTCATGTGGCAATTGTTTGAGGCACCAAAAGAAAACAAGTTACGCAGAGTCCTGATGATAGTTGGCATACCACTGGTTGTAGCGCTTTTGTTAATCGTATTGATAGGCTTATTGCGAGGCTTAGTGCGAGTTAATCCAGAAGGCTGGTTTGGCTATGTCATGTGGCACTTAGGCCAAGTCGCTTGGCACTTGAATCCAATCCAAGAAAAAATTGAAAATATTATTGACCTCTTGAATCCGGCAACAAAGCAGGCTCTTTTCAATGCAAAGGCACAAGCCCTGTCAGGGGCATTATTCATCCTGGCCAGGGATGGGGCAGGGACGATCCTTTTTCTTGGTTCACTCGCCATCATTCCGCTCAAATTCATCAAGCAGTTGAACCTGTTCATTATTCCGTTTCTTTATCTGTTCCATGGCTGCCGCCTTCGCTCTGTTCTTTCGCGCGCCCCGCTTTTCGCCTGGGCGTTTCTGGCATACCTGATTGTTCTGTCAGCCTACGTTATCGACTGGCAGTTTCTGTCTGGCCGGTATATTGCCGTTCTCAGTTTGCTGGCGGCGCCTTACATCGGCTTCGGGTTCTGGGAACTTTCAAAACGTTTTCCTCGCTGGAAACACGTCATGTTACTCGTCTCGTTCGTGATCATGGTCAATAATGACTTCTCATTCAGACCAAGTCAACCATATTTCATCCGTGCTGGCG